>CAZDSB010000444.1:0-3692 GCA_964507515.1 uncultured Myxococcaceae bacterium | reverse complement strand
CGGGTGGATAGCCCGCAACCCCCCGGAAGTCAAGGCAGACGCCGGGCGCCGAACACACGGCGCCGAGGGGTCGGGAACCACGCAAGGCACGGGGTTCTGCTGCCATCCCTGGGCCGCACGGAGAGGGTGCGGGCGCAACGTTCAGGGCACCTCGGGTCCTCCGGACATGAACTCCACCATGAATCGTCGGGAGGCCATCCTCCGGGTGGGTGGCATCCTCCTCGTGATCCCCGCCGCGCGGCTCCTGATGGCTTGCGGCGGCGACAGCGGGTCCAATTCGCTCCACTTCACCTCGTCCAACGACCTGAATCACACCCACACGGTCGACCTGTCCAACGCGGACGTCAGCACCCCTCCGGCCGCAGGAAAGTCGCAGACGACGTCGAACGACGACAGCCACACGCACACGGTCACCCTGACCGAGGCCGACTTCCAGACGATCGGCTCCGGGGGCTCGGTCACCATCACCACGTCCGAGGACGAGACGCCGGGCTTCGTCCACACCCACACGTTCCTCTTCCACAAGTAGTCGGGCCGCCGCACGGCGAGCCGGTGCTAGCGTCCCCGGGTCTCGACCATGTCGCAGGCCCGCGCTGCACGACGACTGGCCTTCCTGCTCGCGCTCGCCGCAGGCGTCGCCTGCTCGCGCAAGGAGGTTCCGGCGGATCCGAAGAAGCCCCGCCTCGCGGTGCCGGAGAAGGCACTGCAGGGCGCCGTTCGCACCAACCTCGACAGCCCGAGCCCCACCCCCTCCCAGCTCGCCCGCAAGGCGCGGAGCATGGCCGCGGTGAAGGCGATGGGGTTGCCCATCATCGACCATCTGCCGGTGGTCGAGGACGAGACCGCGCTCGCTCCGAGGACCACGGAGGAGGTGGCCGGGCGCTGTCTCGCCGTCGAGTTCGCCGCGGTGAAGGGTGAATCGAACGACTCCCGCCTCGTTCAGGCGCTGGTCGACGAGTTCTCGGCCCGGAAGCTCCTCTCCCCGAACGAGGCGGCGTTCCTCGCCAACCCGTCACCGTCGAAGCAGGACCTCGCGGACTTCGCCTGGGGCTACGAGTGCGTCCACGTCTTCCTCTGGGCCCTCGGCTACCTTCCGGAGCTCAAGCCGCCCGATCAGATCGCCGACGTGCCGCACGAGGCAGGCCTCATTCGCGAACGGGGCCCGGGCGGGCTCGCTCGCGGCGCGAAGCTCCGGTCGATGGCGGAGATCCTCGACCAGGCTGACCTCTACTACCGGATCCACTGGGCGGTGACCGAGCTGCGCGAGAAAGGTGGCCACAGCGATCGGGCGAACCCGGAGATCGTGATGGAGCGCCACCGCGCGCTGAACTGGCTCATCCGCTACATGAACCAGTCGTGGGACGACGTGCGGACCGACACCTGACCTTCAGTCGCCGAGCTTCGCCTTCAGCGCGGCGTTGACCAACGCGGGGTTGCCCTTCCCCTTCATCGCCTTCATCACCTGGCCGACGAGGAAGCCGAGCACCTGCTTCTTCCCCGATCGGTACTTCTCCACCTCGCCCGGGTTCGCGGCCAGCACCGCCTCGACGGCGGCGTCCACCGCGCCGCTGTCCTGCACCTGGATCAGCCCCTTCTCCTGGGCGACGTCGCGAGGTGAGCGACCGGTCCGGAACATCTCGGCGAAGACGTCCTTCGCCGCGTTGTTCGACAGGTCTCCCGCGTCGACCATCTCCAGCAGCGACGCGAACTGCGTGGGCGAGAACCGGAGCGCCCCGACGTCGGTGGCCTCCTCCTTCATCAGCCGGAGCAGCTCACCGAGGAACCAGTTGGACAGCTTCTTGGCCGGGCCCTTGTAGGCCGCCTGGACCTTCTCGAAGAGGTCTGCCAGCGCGCTGTCACCGACCAGGATCTTCGCGTCGTACGCCGGCAGCCCATGGGTGCTGCCGAAGCGCTGGAGCTTCGCCCGCGGCAGCTCGGGGAGATCGCGCTCGATGCGCTCCACGTACCCCGCCGGGATGCGGAGCGGCGGCAGGTCCGGCTCGGGGAAGTAGCGGTAGTCGTGCGCCTCCTCCTTGCTGCGCATGCTCCGGGTCTCGCCCCGGACCGCGTCGAACAGCCGCGTCTCCATGGCCACCTTGCCGCCGGACTCGATGAGCTCGACCTGCCGGCCGATCTCGTAGTCGATGGCCTTCTGCACGAAGCGGAACGAGTTGATGTTCTTCAGCTCCACCCGCTGCCCGAACTTCGTCGAGCCCTTCGGCATCACCGAGACGTTGGCGTCACAGCGGAAGCTGCCCTCCTCCAGGTTGCCGTCGTTGACCCCGAGGTAGACCAGCACGTCACGGAGCGCCTTGAGGTACTCGGCCGCCTCGGTGCTCGAGCGGATGTCCGGCTCGCTGACGATCTCGATCAGCGGCACGCCGGAACGGTTCAGGTCCACCAGGCTCTCGCCGCCGCCCGCGTCGTGGACGTTCTTCCCCGCATCCTCCTCGAGGTGGATGCGGAGGATGCGGATCCGCCGCGGGCCGTCGTCGGTGTCGATCTCCAGCGCGCCGTGCTGGCAGAGCGGCTGGTCGTACTGGCTGATCTGGTACCCCTTCGGAAGGTCCGGGTAGAAGTAGTTCTTCCGCGCCCAGATGCTGACCGGGTTGATCTGGCACCCCACGGCCCGCCCCACCCGCACCGCGTACTCCACCACCTTCTCGTTCAGCACCGGCAGCACGCCCGGCATGCCCAGGCACACCGCGCAGGTGTTCGCGTTGGGGGGCGCGCCGAACTGGGTCGAGCACCCACAGAAGATCTTGCTCCGGGTGAGGAGCTGGGCGTGAACCTCGAGCCCGATGACCGGCTGGAAGTCGGCGACGCTCATGCGGCACTCAGGGGCGGCGTGCGCCGGTGGAAGTCGTGCTCGCGCTCGAAGGCCCGAGCGATCCGCAGCACCCGCGCCTCGTCCCACGGCCGTCCGAGGATCTGCAGACCGATGGGCAGGCTGGCCTTCGTGAAGCCGCAGGGCAGACTCAGCCCCGGCAGCCCGGCCAGGTTGCACGGCAGCGTGAAGACGTCGTTCAGGTACATCGCCAGTGGGTCGCTCACCTTCTCGCCGATGCGGAAGGCCGGCGTCGGCGAGGTGGGCGACAGCACCGCGTCCACCGTCCGGAAGGCGTTCGTGAAGTCCTGCTTGATGAGCGTCCGCACCTTCTGGGCCTTCAGGTAGTAGGCGTCGTAGTACCCGGCAGAGAGCGCGTAGGTGCCGAGCATGATCCGCCGCTTCACCTCGAGGCCGAAGCCCCGGTCCCGGGTGCGGCCGTACATCGCCAGGAGATTCGCCACGTCGTCGGCGCGCAGGCCGTAGCGGACCCCGTCGTAGCGGGCCAGGTTGCTCGAGGCCTCCGCGGGCGCGACGAGGTAGTAGGTCGCCAGGGCGTACTTCGTGTGGGGGAGCGAGACCGGCACCAGCTCCGCGCCGAGCTTCTCCAGCGCCCGGGTGGCGGACTCCACCGCCGCGCGGACCTCGGCGTCCATCCCGGGCAGCTCGAGGTACTCCCGGGGAAGCCCGAGCTTCATCCCCTTCACGCCGCCCTCGAGCTCCGCGAGGTAGTCGGGGGCCTTCACCGGCGCGGAGGTGGAGTCGCAGGGGTCGTGGACCGCGATGACGTTGAGCAAAGCCGCGCAGTCCGGTACGTCCCGGGTCATCGGGCCCACCTGGTCCAGCGAGCTGGCGAACGCCACCA
>CAZDSB010000443.1:0-4802 GCA_964507515.1 uncultured Myxococcaceae bacterium | reverse complement strand
GCGCGGGCTCTGGAACGAGGCGAAGGCTGCCCAGAGAGCCGGGGCGCTGCGCTGCGTGTCGTAGCGGAAGGTGACTCCCGCGCTGAACGGCCAGTAGGCGGCGCGCACGCTCGCGACCGTGTCCGCCAGTCGATTCTCCTGACGGAAGTCGAACTCCTGCGCGATGTCCAGCCGCAGCAGCTCCTGCATCACCGCACCGATCCGCTTGCTGAGCGTCTGGCTCACCTTCGCCACGCCCTGCCGCAGCGGCGCCTGGAACAGCGCTCCGTCGGTCTCGTCGTAGAAGCGGTTCTCGACGGGCTGGTTCGGACCGGTGGGGTGGTTCCCGGGGACGCTCCCCCACTGCCCGGGGATCTCCCGGTACTGCAGGCTCGGCTGGATCGCGTGGCGGAGCCCGTCGCCGAAGGTGCGGGAGATCTCGCTCGACACCAGCACGTCTCCGACGACGTAGCCGCGCTGATCGGTCGTGTGGGTGACCTCGCCGTAGTAGACGTCCTGGCGGATCCAGATGCTGGGGCGGACGCGGAGCCAGTCCCCCACCCCCCAGCTCCCGGAGATCCGGGGCATGAGATCGAGCCGCAGCCGCGCCTCGCGCTCGCCGGGCTGCCAGATGCGGTCGCCCTGGGTGAGGTCGTCCTGGTACGGGCACCAGCCGCTCGGCACGGTCATGCAGGTCTGCGTCGTCACCAGCGGCGGCGAGCCCGGCACGTTGAACTTGTAGAGCCCGTCGATCCCCTCGTCGCCGGTGTGCCCGCCGAGGGGCGCGAGCCGGGTGAAGTCCACGCTCATGCCCCAGTCCAGGTGCTCGCCGAGCGGGCGCGTGGGCAGCTCGAAGCGCACCGCCGGCAGCTGCTGCAGCGTCGCCGGACCGCGGAGCCACTGGCCACGGGTCGGGAGATTGGCCGAGTTGTCCTGATGGGGATCGAGCAACGGAAGGGAATTCCCGCCCGCGTCCCTGCCGTTGAGCTGGGCAGGCCACGTGTCGTTGCCGAACGCCGAGAACCCGCCCCACGCGAGGTCCTGGCGCGCGGTGACCTCGATCGCCAGCAGGCTGTCCGGGGTCTTCCGGTTCACCACCGCCGAGGTGCGCAGGTACTGGTTCGCCTGCTGGGCGACGTCGGTCGTGGTGTCCCTCACCATCGCCGAGTCCGAGACCAGGTTCAGATCGAGCCGCGCGGACCACCCGGCGCCGAAGCTCTGCAGCACACCGCCATTGATGCTCCCGCGGAATCCGCGCTTCTCGTCGAGCACGTTCGGTGAGCCACCCGGGGTGTCGACCGTCGCGGGGTAGGTGGCGAGGTTGCGAGGGTCACGGAGCGTCTTGAGATCGTCGAGCAGGAACAGCTCGATGTCCCCCTTCGCGTCGCGGGAGTGCGCCCAGCGGACCTCGGCGTCCAGGCTCGGTCCCTTCACCCCGAGATCGGGGGCGAACCCCGCCGTGGGCTTCACCGAGGATCCCCACGTGTACCCGGGTGACGCGGTCAGGTCCCAGTTGGAGGCGAGCGCGAAGTACACCGGCTGCGTCACCTGCCAGCCGTTCTGCGCGCTGTGAGACGGCGTGGTCACCAGCAAGCCCGTCTTCTGCGGCTTGAGGGGTACGTCGAGCACCGGGAGCGGAAGGATGGGGACGCCGTAGATGTAGATGACCGGGAGCCAGAGCCACGCCTGGTCCCCCGGGTGCACGTCCGCCGCGGTGGCCTTGATGCTCCAGTGCGGCTCGAGCGGGTTGCAGTCGCAGGGGGTGAAGTCGAGGCCGTCGATCTTGAGGTGCCCCTGGCCGACCCGCTCCACCTTCTCGACGCGCGCGGCGAGCGTCGTGCGCCCGGTGGCCACCAGCTCCTCGGGTGTGGAGGTCTTCAAGAGAACCTCGGGCGCGACGTCCGCCTTCACGAAGAGCCGGCCGTTCTGGAGCTGGAGCCAGTTTCCGCCCAGGTCGAGGGTGAGCCCGTCGGCGACCGCGCCGGCCAGGCCGTTCACCGCGTAGCAGTGCCCGGTGGCGGTGACGATGCGCGTGCGCTGGTCGTAGTCGATCTGGTCGGCCTGGATGCGCGCGGTGTCGGTGCGCAGCTCAGCCTTGCCCTTGAGGTGAATGACGTCACCGTGACCGTCGGAGGTTCCCTGCTCCGCCTGGTAGCGCACCGGCTCGCCGGCCGCCGGCAGCGGCGTGGTCGGAGCCTGGGCCAGCAGGACGAGAACGGGGCCGAGCGGGATCATCGCGGGGCGTGGAACGCCCCGACCGGCTCAGGGCGCGAACTGCAACGAGACCTCGTTGCCGTCCTGCCTGGCTTGATACCCCACTTTGTCCCGCAAGGTGACGGCGACGCGCACGGTCTTGCCACTGGCTGGACGGGGCGTGATCTCCACCACCGGGCCCCCGAAGAACCGCGTGTCCAGGGGGCGGCGATCGTTGCTGTGCTGGAAGGTGGTGTTCTCCAGCTCCAGCACCACGGTGCGGTCGTCCGCCTGCGAGACGGTGTAGTGGACCGGCTCGCTGGTCCGGACGAAGACCCGTGACTTGTCCGGGGAGAAGCCGACCAGGATCACCGTCTTGCGACGGCTGCTCACCTCGGCGCCGCCGCCGCTGGGGGCGGGCCGAGCATCGCTCGCCTCGCGCACCGGCTGCTTCGGGGTGTCCGCCTGGGCGACGACGGTCGCGCTGGCCTGGGCCCGTCGCTGGGCCTCTGCCCGGGCCGCCTCCTCCTGCGCCTTGCGCTGGGCCTCCGCACGCGCGGACTCTTCCTGGGCCTTGCGCTGCCCCTCCGCCCGCGCGGCGTCCTCCTGGATCTTCTTCTGCGCCGCGGCGTTCGCCGCCGCCACCCTCGCCGCCTCGTCCTTCGCCTTGCCATCCGCCTCGGCGCGCACGGCCTCCTCCTGCGCCTTGCGCTGTGCCTCGGCGCGCGCAGTCTCCTCCTGCGCCTTGCGCCGTGCCTCGGCACGCGCGGCCTCTTCCTGGGCCTTGCGCTGTGCCTCCGCACGCGCGGCCTCCTCCTGGGCCTTGCGCTGTGCTTCCGCACGCGCGGCCTCCTCCTGGGCCTTGCGCTGCGCCTCCACCCGGGCGGCGTCCTCCTCGAGCTTCTTCTGCGCCGCGGCGTTCGCTGCCGCCACCTTCGCGGCCTGCTCCTGCGCCTTGCGGTCCGCCTCGGCGCGCGCCGCGGCGGCGCGAGAGGCCTCCTCCTGGGCCTTGCGCTCGGCGTCTGCCCGGGCCTGGGCCTCGGCCATCGCCTTCTGCTGGGCCGCGCGCTCCTGCTCGGCTCTCGCGCGCGCCTCCTTCTCGGCCTGTTCCTTCGCCTTGCGGTCTGCCTCGGCCTTGGCGATGGCCTCGCGCTGCCGGGCCACCTCCGCCTGCCGCTGCTGCTCGGCGAGTGCCGTGGCCTCCGCTGCCTTGCGGTCCGCCTCTGCCTTCGCGTTGGCGCGCTCCAGCGCGTCCCGGGCGGCCTGGTCATCTTGCTTCGCCTGGCTCGCCGTGGCGGCCGACGCCAGGGCCCGGCCCTGCGCGAGGGCACCGCTGTCCGACGGCGTCGCGCTCGCCGGAGATGCCGCAGCAGCCGGCGTCGCGCGCGAGGCCACCGCCGGCGCCGTGCCCGAGCCCACCTTCACCACCAGGTTGTTGCCGCTGGCCTGCACGTCCGGCTCGACGTCACGGTCGAACCCGATCACCACGCGGGCGATGGCGCTCGCGTCGTTGCCGTAGCTCGCGGTCTTGATGGCGGTGATGCGGCCGTTCGCCGGGACTGTCACGTCCTCGGGCACGCCGGCGAACACTGCCTCGCTGATGTCGATGACGAAGCGCGGCGGGTCGTTCATCGGGAAGGTGGTGAAGCTCGGCTTCTGCGTGCCGACGATCTCCACCGTCCCGCTCTTCACCGAGACCTTCTTGATGGTGTTGACCTTGGGATCCGCCGCGCGCGCGTCGACGCCGGCGAGGACCACCAGGGCGAGCACTGCGAGCGCGCCATTCCTCACGGGGTGGGATGCTAGCCCTGGGACCCGGTGCGGTCCAAAGAACCCCAGGGAGGACGCACACCTACAGCGTTTCCCCCTCTGCAGGCTTGGTCCCGCGGATCAGCCCTGGAGCCGGGGGAGCGAGGGGCCGCGGGTGCGGTGCGTCCGCGTGTATTCGACCAGGTTCTTCACGTCGTAGCAGATCTGCCGGATGTCGTGCCCCATCGTCAGCTCGATGTGGCTGTTCCCCTTCACCGGCCGCCAGAGGAGGTACTCGCTCTTCGCTGCGCGGTACACGCTGCGAGTCGACTCGACCGAGGCGAGCGGGTCCAGATCCCCGAAGATGATCGCCATCGGGACCGAGATGTTCCCGAAGCCCTGCTTGTAGTCGTACCCGGTCCGGTAACAGACCAGCTCGCCGCGGCGAACCCAGCGGGCGAACTGCTCGAGCACCTTCCGCGGCTCGCGCTCGCCGCCCTCGCGGAGCAGCCAGCGGATGTCCGCCCCGCTCACCCGGCTGGGGTTGGACAGCCAGTTCACCCGGCGAGCCAGGGCGTCGTAGAGCGGGTGCACCTCGGCGCGGGCGATGAGCTTCTCGAGCGCCTTCAGCCACTGGTCCACCGGCACGTAGTTGAAGCGCACCAGGGACTCGAGCACCGGCTCCAGCTCGTCGCCGGAGGGCAGGCGGGCGAAGGCCGCTGCGCGCGCCCGCAGCTGGCGGCCGAGGGCGAGCATCCGCCGCTGGGCGTTGACCGCCGTGACCCCGGCGTCGATGAGCGCTGCGGTGAGCGGCGTGGTGAGCGCGAGGAGGCGGAGCAGAAGGAACCCCCGGCCGAGGTCCGCCGGCGCCCCGATGGTGA
>CAZDSB010000442.1:0-2914 GCA_964507515.1 uncultured Myxococcaceae bacterium | reverse complement strand
GCTGGCCACCGTGCGCGGGCTGCTGGCGGGCGTGAGCGGGCGCGTCTACGCCATCCCCTTGAGCAGCGTGCTGGATGTCCTGTCGCACGACGGCCGGCACGGCGTGACGGACGATGGACGGCGCATGGTGCAGGTCCGGGGCTACAACATCCCGGTGGTCTCCCTCGCGGAGACCTTCGGGCTCCCCGCCCGCGCAGAGGCCGGGGTGTACCTGGTCGTGGTGGGCGTGGCCGAGCGGCGTCTGGGGCTCATCGTCGATGCGCTCCACGGCCAGCGGGACCTCGTCACCCAGGCGCTCGGGCCGCGGCTGGGCCAGGTGCCGGGGATCTCGGGGGCGGCCGAAGTGGGCCACCACCACACCGTGCTGGTGCTGGACGTGGGCGCGCTGCTGGACGAGGTGCTGCGTGGGCCGCCGCTCCTGGTGGCCCAGGCATGAGCCGCCAGCCCGAGACCGTCGAGGCGCTGCTCCGCCGTTTCCGATACCGGCCAGATGAGGAGCTGGACGGCCTGGCCGAGCTTCCGACCGCGACGGTGGAACCGGACCGGCCGGAAAGCGCGGACGCGCTGCAGTTGCTCACCTTCGGGCTTGGACCCGTCGAGTACGGGGTGGCGCTCGGCACGGTGACCGAGATCCTGCGGGCACGGACGCTCACCGAGATTCCGCGGGCTCGCCCTCCGTTGCTCGGCGTCCTGAACCTGCGAGGGACCATCACCCCGGTGTACGACCCGTCGCTGCGTCTTGGATTACCTGTGAATGCCCCTCCATGCGCCGGGCCCGATAGCCCTCGACCTCCCAGACCGGCACGCATCCTGGTGGTCCGGACGGCGCTCGGGCCGGCGGGGCTGTGGGTGGATCGCGTGCGCGGCGTACAGCGCGTTCGGGCCGGTGCGCTCGAGCGTCCCCGGGGTGGACCCACCGGCGGTGTGCTGGGCGTGCTCCCCACGGCGGAGGGGACCTGCACGGTGGTGGATCCGGAGTGGCTGCTCCGGTGAGCGCCGAGCTCCAGCCAATCGACGTCTGCGCCTTCTGGGTCGGCGACGTGATCTACGGCATCGACGTGGCGCGGGTGGACGAGATCCTCCCCCGGGTGGTGCCGTTGCCGGTCGCCGAGGCGCCGCCCCATGTCGAGGGCGTGGTGCACGTGCATGGCACGGCGGTGCCGATCGTCGACCTCCGGCGGCTGCTCCCTCCGGGGACGCCCCCCCGCACCGCGAAGCCGAAGGTGATCCTCGCCCGGCTCGGCCGCCGTCGCGTGGGCCTCCGGGTGGACGGGATGGCGGGGGTGCGGCGCTATACGGCTGGTGAGATCAGACCGGGTGGCGCGGTGCCCGGCGTCCTGGGCGTCACCGCGGACGAGTGCCGGCTGCTGGATCTCCGCGAGCTGTTGACGGAACGCGCTGCGGCACGGCGCCCGGCGCTGTAAACTGGTGTCCCGTTCTCCGATGAGAGGATTTCGCGTCCTGGTGGTCGACGACTCGCGCGCCGCACGGCAGGTGCTCGTCGCGGCCATGACGTCGCTCGGCTCCGGGACCTGCGACGAGGCGGCGGACGGCGCCGAGGCGCTCAAGCGGTTCATCTCCAGCGAGTACGACCTGGTGGTGACCGACGTGCACATGCCACGGCTCGACGGACTGAAGCTCATCCATCACATCCGCTCCGGCTCCCGCCGCGCCCAGGTGCCCATCCTGGTGGTGACCACCGACCGGACCGAGGCCGAGCGGGCGCGGGCGCTGGGGGCCGGAGCGAGCGCGTTCCTCTCCAAGCCGGTCGGCCCCGAGGACGTCAGCCGCGCGGCGGCGTCGCTGCTCTCGCCTCCGGCCTGAACGAGCCGCTCTCGTTCTGCAAGTACTGGTGGACGAAGGCGATGGCCATGCTGCCCTCGCCGACCGCGGAGGCGACCCGCTTCACCGGGCTGTAGCGGACGTCACCGCAGGCGAAGATCCCGGGAACGCTGGTCTCGAGCAGGTAGGGGTCCCGGCTGCCCGACCAGTGGCCGCCCTTCGTCAGGTCCGCGCCGGTGAGCACGTACCCGCGCGCCTCCCGGACGATGTCCGGCGGGAGCCAGTCGGTCTCGGCGTCGGCCCCGATGAACACGAACAGGCCACCGCATCCGCGCCGCTGGACCGCCCCCGAGACACGATCCAGGACGTCGATCTCCGCGAGGTGATCGTCCCCGTGGACGGCGTGGACCTCGGAATGGAGCGCGACCCGCACCCCGGGGTGAGCCCGCACCTGGTCGATGAGGTAGCGGGACATGGTCTTCTCCAGCGAGTCCCCGCGGACGACGAGGGTCACGCTCCGGGCGTGCCCCGTGAAGTGCAGCGCCGCCTGTCCGGCGGAGTTGCCCGCGCCGATGAGCACCACGTCCAGGCCCTGGGTGCTGCTGGCCTCGCTCCGGGCCGCGCCGTAGTAGACGCCCTTGCCGATGAGCCGGTCGATTCCCTCGATGGCCAGCCGCCGCCAGCTCACGCCGGTGGCGAGGATGATCGTTCGCGCGCGGAGCACGTCGTCCCCGTCCAGGACCACCTGCCGGGTCCGCGGATCCACGCGGAGGATCCTCCGGGTGACGAGGATCTCCGCGCCCAGCCGCTTGGCCTGATCGAGCGCACGGACGGCGAGCTCGTCGCCGGACACGCCATTGGGGAAGCCCAGGTAGTTCTCGATGCGCGAGGATGTTCCCGCCTGGCCTCCTGGCGCCTCGCGTTCCACCACCAGGGTCCGGAGACCCTCCGAGGCGCCGTAGACGGCCGCGGCCAGCCCGGCCGGGCCGCCGCCGACGATGATGGTGTCGTACTCGGCGGCGCGCGCCGCGGTCTGGAGGCCCAGCCTGTTCGCGGCGTCGCGGAGGGTCGGTTGGACGACGACGCCTCCGTCCGGAAAGGCCAGCGCCGGCCCGTGCTCGGGTGACGCCCA
>CAZDSB010000441.1:0-12796 GCA_964507515.1 uncultured Myxococcaceae bacterium | reverse complement strand
GGGCACCTATCCGCTCCCCGAGGCGCAGGTCGACCGCTTCATGCTCAAGGTCGTCGTGGGTTACCCGACCCGTGACGAGGAGCGGGTGATCATGGACCGGATGGCCGGAGTCGACGTCCCTCACGCCACGCCGGTCGTCAGCCCCGAGCAGATCCAGAGCGCCCGCGAGGTCGTTCACCAGATCTACGTGGACGACAAGGTGAAGGACTACATCCTGGACATCGTCTGGGCGACCCGCGAGCCCGAGCGCTTCGGCCTCACCGACCTCAAGGACGCCATCGATTTCGGCGCCAGCCCCCGCGCGACGCTGTTCCTGTCACTGGCGGCCCGGGCGCACGCGTTCCTGCGCCACCGGGGCTTCGTCACTCCCGAGGACGTGAAGGCGGTGGGGATGGACGTGCTCCGGCACCGGGTGACCCTGACCTACGAGGCCGAGGCGGAGGAGCTCACGCCGGAGCAGGTGGTGCAGCGGGTGTTCGACAAGATCGAGGTTCCGTAACAGGAAGACCGATGCTTCCCCGGGAGCTCATCCGGCGGATCCGCCGGCTGGAGATCGCCACTCGTCAGGTCGTCTCCGCCCTCCTGGCGGGCCAGTACCACTCGGTCTTCAAGGGTCGGGGGATGGCCTTCAGCGAGGTCCGTCCGTACCAGGCCGGCGACGACATCCGCTCCATCGACTGGAACGTGACCGCGCGCACCAGCGCGCCGCACGTGAAGGTGTTCACCGAGGAGCGCGAGCTCACCGTGGTGCTGCTGGTGGACGTCTCGGCCTCCGAGGAGTTCGGCTCGCGCGGGACGCGCAAGTCGGAGATGGCGGCCGAGGTCGCGGCGCAGATCGCCTTCTCCGCCATCGCCAACAACGACCGGGTGGGCCTGCTGCTCTTCAGCGACCGGGTCGAGAAGGTGATTCCCCCGCGGAAGGGCCGGAAGCACGTGCTCCGGCTGGTGAGCGACATCCTGTCGTTCCGGCCGGAGGGGAAGGGAACGGACCTGTCGCTCGCCCTGGGCTGGCTGAGCCGGGTGACCAAGCGGCGGACGGTGCTGTTCGTCATCTCGGACTTCCTGCTCGAGGAGTACGAGGCGCCGCTGCGCACCGCGCGCATGAAGCACGACGTGGTGCCGGTGGTGCTGGGCGATCCGATGGAGGAGGCGTTCCCGGCGCTGGGGCTGGTGGAGGTGGAGGATCCCGAGACAGGGCAGCGCGCGCTGGTCGACAGCTCGTCGCCGACGGTCCGCCGGGCGTTCCAGGCGGCGATCGCCCGGGCGCGTGCCGAGCGCACCCGGCTCTTCCGGAAGCTGGAGCTCGACTCGGTGGAGCTGCGCGCCGGCGAGGACCACGGCGAGGCGCTGGTGCGGTTCTTCCGCGCCCGTGCCCGGAGGCTCGCCGCGTGAGCGCCGCCCGAGCTCAGGCCGAAGCGAAGGTGTTTGACACCTCGGCCGGCCGCCTCGGCCCGCTGCGCCTCGCGGTCCTGCTGGTGCTCGCCGGTCTCCCCAGCGCGGCCCAGCCTGCGCGCCCCTCGCGACCAGCTACGGCGCC
Organism: uncultured Myxococcaceae bacterium; assembly: GCA_964507515.1. Lineage (GTDB taxonomy): Bacteria > Myxococcota > Myxococcia > Myxococcales > Myxococcaceae > RPRB01. The sequence continues at coordinate 11,259 of CAZDSB010000441.1, read as the reverse complement.
CGTCGCGGCCGCGGCGGTGGACGCAGGGACGGAGCGGTTCGTCGAGCCACTCTCCGTCGACCGCCAGGTCATCCCGCAGACCGTCCGGCTCGGCGATCCGTTCGTGTACCGCATCACCGTCCACCACCCGGCGAAGGAGCGCTGGGAGCTGCGCACTCCGCGCGACCTGGGCGGCTACGAGCTCATCGAGCAGAGCCGGACCCGCTCCGACGGCAAGACCGAGAGCACCACCACCTATCTCCTCAAGATGGCGCTCTTCGAGCTCGGGGCCCAGGTGCTGCCCACGCTCACCTTCGACGTGGTGAACCCGACCGGCTCGGGCATCGCGCGCATCGACGGGCCCGACATCGAGGCAAAGAGCAGCCTGCCCAAGGACGCGGACCAGCTCGGCGCGAAGCTCGCGGACATCAAGCCCAACGAGGACGTTCCCGTGCGGAGCTGGCGGCTCCTCTGGTGGATCGCCGGTGCGCTCGCCGCCGCCGCGCTCGTCTGGCTCGCGGTCCGGGCCTGGCGCACCCGGCCCCGCCGGCCCGCGTTCGCCGAGCCGCCGCTCCCGCTGGAGGAGCGCACGCTGCAGGCGCTCTCCGCCCTCGAGGCCGAGCGCCTTCCCGAGCGCGGGCTGCAGCGCGAGTTCCACTTCCGCCTGAACGGCGTCGTCCGCGCCTACCTCGGCGAGCGCTTCGGGTTCGACGCGCTCGAGTGCACCAGCGGCGAGCTGCTCCGGGAGGCGGAGACGCGCGCGCTGCCGGGAGTGGACCACGACGCGCTCCGCGAGTTCGTGGACCAGTGCGACGTCGCGCGCTACGCCCGCGGAGAGGTGCCCGTCCCGGCGTGCGCCTCCGCGCTCGGCTTCGCCCGCGCGCTCGTCGAGGCCACCCGCCCCCGGCCGCCGCCTCCATCGCCAGAGGCCCCGGCCAGTTCCGCGCCCGAGGTCGCGCGCACGTGACGTCCTTCGTCTGGAAGAGCCCGGAGGCGTTCTGGCTCCTCCTGCTCGTCCCGCTGGTGGGCGCCTGGTCGATCTGGACCGCGAGGCACCGGGTCGCGGCGCTCCGTTACCCGGTCGCGCGCGCGCTCGCCGCGGGTGGCGCCGGCCTCCGCGGGCTCCTCCGCCAGGCGCTCCCGCTGCTCCGGATGGCGGCCGTCGGCCTGGCGGTCGTGGCCCTTGCCCGGCCGCAGACGGTGGGCGCGCGGGTGCGAGATCTCTCGGTCGAGGGCATCGACATCATGATCGCCCTCGACCTCTCCACGTCGATGGAGGCGGGCGACTTCCGGCCCAACAACCGCCTCTTCGTCGCCAAGGAGACCCTCAACGAGGTCATCTCCAGCCGGGTCAACGACCGCATCGGGCTGGTGGTGTTCGCCGGCGCCGCCTACACCCAGGCTCCGCTGACGCTGGACTACGGCGTGCTCCGCGAGGTGGTGAAGCAGCTCCGCACCAAGGTGCTCGAGGACGGGACGGCCATCGGGGACGCGCTCGCCGTGTCGCTCAACCGGCTCCGCGACTCCGACGCCAAGAGCAAGGTCGTCATCCTCATCACCGACGGCGACAACAACGCCGGACGCATCTCTCCGCTCGACGCGGCGGCGATGGCGAAGGCGCTGCGCATCCCGGTCTTCACCATCCTGGTGGGCAAGGGCGGCAAGGTGCCTTACCCCGACGGCACCGACCTGTTCGGCAACACGAGCTACCGGGATCTCGAGATTGCGGTGAACCCCGCGCTGCTCCAGCAGATCTCGAAGCTGACCGGCGGCGAGTACTACCGGGCGACCGACCGCGAGTCGCTCCGGGCTGGCCTGGGCGCGGTGCTGGATCGGCTGGACAAGAGCAAGCTCCTCGAGGGCGGCGCGAGCGCCAACTACAAGGAGGAGTTCCCGCCCTTCCTCCTCGCGGCCTTCCTCTGCGCCGGCCTGGAGCTGCTCCTCCGCTCCACCTTGCTCCGGGTGTTCCCGTGACCGAGCCGAGCGCGTGGCACTTCACGGTGCTCGGCTATCCGGTGGGGCTCGGCGGGCCGCAGTGGCTCCTGCTCGGGCTGCTCGCCCTGGCCGTGGGCGTGGTGGCCGCAGTCGCCGCGTTCCGGCGCCGTGCCCGGGTGCGACGGCTCCTCGGCGAGCGGCTGGGCGACAGCCTCGCACCGGGCATCGAGGTGACCCGGCCGGTGGTGCGCGCGACATCGACGGCGCTGTCGCTCCTCCTGTTCTCACTCGCCCTGAGCCAGCCTCAGTGCGGGAGCCGCGCCGAGCTGACCAAGAAGCGCGGCATCGACGTGGTGGTGGCGCTCGATGCGAGCAAGTCGATGCGCGCCCGTGACGTGCTGCCCAGCCGGCTGGAGCGCGCGAAGCTCGAGCTGTCCACGCTGCTCGACGAGCTCAAGGGCGACCGGGTGGCCATCGTCGCCTTCGCCGGAGACGCCTTCGTCCAGTGCCCGCTCACCTCGGACTACGCGGCGGCGAAGCTGTTCCTCCGCGCCATCGACCCGGACCAGATGCAGGAGGGCGGGACCAACATCGGCGCCGCGCTCGCCACCGCGGAGAGGGTGCTCGAGGGGGCCGACCGCGGAGCGAAGGATCGCGTGGTCGTCCTGCTCTCCGACGGGGAGGACCTCTCCGGCGAGGTCGGCGATGCCACCGAGGCGCTCAAGGCCGCAGGCATCAAGGTCTTCGCCGTCGGCATCGGCAGCGCCACCGGCGAGCCCATCCCCGTCCTCGACAAGCAAGGCGAGCGGACCGGCTACCTGAAGGATCCGACCACCGGGCAGACGGTGCTCAGCCGCCTCGACGAGGCGGGCCTCGAGTCCATCGCCCAGGCGACCGGCGGCGAGTACTTCCATCGCCCGGGCGGGGTCGCGGTACCGGACGTCGCCGCCCGCATCGACCGGCTGCAGAAGACCGAGCTCGAGAGCCGGATCACCGTCCGGTACGACGAGCGGTTCCAGGCCTTCCTCCTTCCGGGTCTGTTCTTCCTGCTGGTGGCGATGGGAGTGGGCTCGCCATGGCGGCGGCGGGGCTCCGGTGCGGCGCTCGGCGTGGGCTTCCTCCTGCTCGCCGCGCCGGCGCGGGCGCTCGGACCGCTCGAGACCAACCCACCGGGAGTGGAGCGCGGCCTCAAGGCCTACGACGATGGGCGCTTCGAGGACGCGCTCCGAGAGTTCACCGCCGCCGAGCACGAGGCACCGGGCCATCCTGCGCTCGAGTACAACCGGGGCAACGCGCTCTACCGCCTGGGCCGCTACGACGACGCGCGCGAGGCCTACAAGCGGGCAGCGGACGCCGCCGGCCCCGGCCTCAAGGAGCGAGACCTCTACAACATGGGCAACACGCTCGCGCAGCTGGGCGACACCAAGGCCGCCATCGGCGCCTACCGCAAGGCGCTGGTGCTCGAGCCGCGCGACGAGGAGGCACGCCACAACCTGGAGGTGCTCCTCCGGAAGATTCCCCCGCCCAAGTCGTCGACCTCCGACGGGGGCACCGACGGCGGGCGTCCGGATGCGGGCCCACAGGATGGCGGGACCGATGGTGGACAGGGGGATGGTGGACAGTCCGGGGACGGCGGAACGCAGCGCGGCGACGGCGGTTCGAGGAGCAGTGCGGATGCTGGACAGGGGGACGGTGGTTCCAGGGCCGAACAGAAGCAGTCGCAGGGGTCGGAGCAGCGGGATGGGGGCATGGACGCGGGGCAGCGGCCGGAGCTGCCGGACGCCGGGGCGCCGGAGCAGGAGCGCCTCCGGGACGGTGGGATGGGAAGGACCGGGGGGTTCGACCGGAGCGAGGCCGAGCGCCTCCTCGATGCCATGCGACAGGACGAAAGAAATCTGCAGCTCTGGCGGTTCCAGCAGAAGAAGAGGCAGAGGAAGCCCGATGAGAAGGACTGGTAGCTCGCTGGCGATTCTCCTGGCGGTGGTCCCGGCGGTCGTGCTCGCCGCGGCGCCCACGCCCACCGTCACCCAGGAGGTGGACCGCACCGAGGTGGGGACCGACGACGTCTTCGTCCTCACCGTCCAGGCCAGCGACGTTCCCTCCGGCTCGTCGCTGCAGCTGGCGGACATGCCGACGGTGGAGAGCATCGGGACGAGCCGGAGCACGCAGACCAGCATCCGGGTCGACTCGCGCGGCCCGCGGGTGCAGCAGATCTCCATCCTCCGGGTGCGGATGCGCGCGCAGAAGGCGGGGAAACTGGTGTTGCCACCGGCGGAGCTGCACACCTCGTCCGGCGTGTTCCGCTCGCAGCCTCTGACCCTCACCGTGAAGGCCGGGCACGTGGCCGATTCCGCCCCGAGCCGCAACCGGCCGCCGGACCCGTTCTCGAACAGCCCGTTCCCGGAGGACGAGGACAACCCCTTCGATGCGTTTCGCCGGAGGACGCAGCCCACAGGCGAGCACGAGCTCTTCCTCCGCGGCGAGCTGGACAAGAAGGAGGTCTACCAGGGCGAGCAGGCCACGCTCCTGCTCTGGATCTACGCCCGCGTCGACATCAGCCGGATCGACAACATGACCTTGCCGAAGCTGGACGGCTTCTGGACGGAGGACGCGGACACGCCGAAGGAGCTCACCAGCGAGACACGCACCATCGACGGCGTGCCGTACCGGGCCTATCTCCTGCGGCGTCTCGCGCTGTTCCCGGTGAAGTCCGGGCAGCGGGAGATCGGCCCGTTCGAGGTGGACATCACCACCGGCTTCCTCTTCGCCGGCCGGCGCGAGCACCGGGCCTCGCAGCCGCTGAGCCTCAAGGTCAAGCCGCTTCCGCCGGGAGCGCCGCCCGGATTCCAGCCCAGCGCCGTGGGGACCTGGAACCTCGACGCGGAGCTCACCTCCACCCGCACCGAGCTCGGCACGCCGGTCACTTTGCGGCTCACGGTGGAGGGCCGGGGCAACGTGAAGGATCTCGTCCTGCCGCGCCCGGTGCTGCCGCCCGCTCTCAAGCTGTACGACCCGACGACCACTGACAAGGTCAACGCGGTGCGCTCGCGCATCCAGGGACGGCGCGCGCAGGAGTTTCTGCTCCTTCCGCAACAGACCGGGACCTTCGAGATCCCGGCGATGGAGCTGGCCTACTTCGACCCGGACAGCGGGCGCTACGAGAAGACCCGCACCTCGCCGCTCACCCTCACCGTGGTGCCGGGTGCCGGGTCCAGCGCCGTCGCAACGGGACCGGGCCGTGGCGACGAGGCCACCGCGCGTAACGTGCTGAACGCGACCGCGCTCCGGCCACTCCGGGCCACGGCCGTCCTGGATCGGCCGCGGCCTCCATGGAGAGCGGGGTGGTTCCTCGTGCTGCTCGCCCTGCCGCCGCTGGCGTTCGCGGGTGCGCTCGCCGGACAGGCGGTGCAGCGTCACCGCGCGCGGTCCGACCCTCGCGGCGAGCAGCGCCGCCGCGAACAGGGCGCGCGGGCCCGTCTCGCGGCGCTCCAGAGAGCCGGGCCGCAGCTGGACGACGTCGCTTTCTCCGCCGAGGTGGACGGAGCGGTGGCCGAGCTGCTCTCGGTCCGCCTCGGGGTCCCGGTGACGGGGCTCACCCGCGAGGCGCTGCGCGAGCACCTCGTCGCCGCCGGCGCCCCGGCGGAGATCCAGGCCCGGGTCGTCCGGATCCAGGATTCCTGCGACGAGGTGCGCTTCGCGCCGGGCGCCGCGCGCATCGACCGGGCCGCGGTGCTGGCCGAGGCCGAGGCGCTTGCCACCGAATGGCAGGAGGCCCCCTGATGGCTGGCGACGCCGAGCTGCTCTTCCAGCAGGGGCTCCAGGCCTACGGCCGGGGCGACGTGGCCGGAGCGCAGGACGCGTTCCACACCCTCGTCGAGCAGGGCCACGACGGTCCGGACGTCCTTTACAACCTCGGGACCACCGCGCTCGCGCAGGGGAAGATCGGCGAAGCCATCCACGCCCTGGAGCAGGCCCGGAAGTCGGGGGGTGGATCCGACGTGGAGGCGAACCTCACCATCGCGCGGGCGCGGCAGCTGGATCAGCTGGTGGGCTCGCAGGGCGAGGAGCCATTCGTGGAGCGGGTCGCCACGGCCACCTCGCCGGCGCTGGCCGGGGGGCTGTTCGCCGGGCTGTGGGCGATCGGCTTCATCCTGCTCGCCGCGCGGGTGGTGCTGCGGCGGTGGAGCGGATGGCTGCTCGGCGGGGCGGCGTCGGCGCTCGTGCTGAGCGTGCCCGCCGGCGCAGTGCTGGGGGCTCACCTCTACAGCCAGGAGGCAGTGCACGAGGGTGTCGTGCTGGCGCGTACCCTGCCGGTGCACGAGGTGCCCGAGCCGCGGAGCAAGGTGTCCTTCGAGCTCCACCCGGGAGTGAAGCTGCGGATGCTGGACCGCTCGGGGGATTTCGTCCGCGTCAGGTTGCCGAACGGACTCGAGGGCTGGACGGACCCCGCGGGAGTGTCCCCGCTGCGCTGAGCTGCGTGCTAGACCACGGGGTCCGACTTCTCGTGGACCCCCGCTCTCCGTTCCGAATCCTGGTCGTGGAGGACGAGCCCGTCATCCGGGAGCTCGTGCGGAGCATGCTCGACGACGGCCCGGTCGAGGTGGAGACGGCCGGCACAGGACCCGAAGGGCTCCGGCTCGCGAAGGGCTCGCGGTTCGACCTGGTGCTCCTGGACGTCGTCCTGCCGGGGATGGACGGGCTCACCGTCTGCAGGATGCTGAAGGCAGACCCGGCCACCGCGGCGGTGCCGCTCTACATGCTCACCGCCAAGACGCGGCGGAGCGACCTGGAGGCGGCGCTCGCGGCGGGAGCGAACGGGTACATCCACAAGCCGTTCCGCGGCTCCGAGCTGATGGAGCTGGTGGAGCGGCTGCGGACCGGCGAGCCCGAGCCGGGCGCGTCTCCCTAGCGACGCTCGCGCGAGCGGTCGATGGGGACCTCGACGATGCGTCCGGTCTCCACCTGGTAGATGTACGCGTGGAGCGCGATCGAGCGCGGGACGAGCGGGTGGTTGCGGATCCGCTCGACGTCGCTCTGGACGCTCTCCACCTGGTCACGGATGGTGAGCCAGTCGATGTAGTCGCCCTGACGCGACCCGGGGCCCTCGCCGTGGTCGTGCCATCCGCTCGCGTCCACGGTGGCGGTGTCGAGGCTCTGCGCGAGGAGCCCGCGGATGATCTCGTCGGTGAACAGCTCCATGCCGCAGTTGGAGTGGTGAATGACGAACCACTCCCGGGTTCCGAGCAGCTTGTGGGAGATGACCAGCGAGCGGATGGCGTCGTCGCTGGCGCGGCCGCCGGCGTTGCGGATGACGTGCGCGTCGCCCTCGGCGAGGCCGAGCGCCTTGGCGGGGTCGATGCGGGCGTCCATGCAGGTGAGCACGGCGAAGCGGCGGGCAGGGGGCAGGGCGAGCTTGCCCTTCTCTCCGAACTGGGTGGCGTAGCGGTCGTTGGCGGCGAGGACGGAATCGAGGACGGCGGACATGGTGCGGCTCCTTCTGTGGCGTGTGGACGGACGACGGCGGGTGAAGGTGGGGCCGTGCGCGCACGCGTCCCGAGGGCGCGTATCGCGCGCTTCGGGCTCAGGAGACGGTGACTGGGGGAAGCGGGAGGCTCAGCGTCCAGTCGCGCGCATCCGGCGCCCGAAGGCCCCGGGACAGCGACAGACGCGACAGCAGAGTCCGCTCACGGGCCGGACACTAAAGAGGGCCCGTGCGGGCCGCAACTCGAAGCCGGGGACGGAGCTACGGCAGCCGCGGGTGCAGGAAGCGGGCGAGGGCGAAGAGGTCGTCCCAGTCCAGCCCGTCGAACTCGACCGCGACGCCGGTCGAGTCCTGGCGCACGACCGAGCAGCGCAGCTGCACGCGCCGGTCACCCGGCAGGGCGAGGGCCACGGTGAGCGACTCGCCGATGGGTGCGCGAAGGCCGAGCACGCGCAGGCCGGCGAGCGAGATGTCCTCGGCGACCGCCTGGCGGAGCATGCCCGGTCCCTTGACCTCGACCGGCAGGTTCGCCGCCACGCGCGGGTGCTGGCGTTCGCGGATCGAGTCGAGTTCGGGCAGGTCCGGCATGGTCGGCGGTGGCGAGTGTGAGGGAGGTCTCGCCGGCGGGCAACTTCTGGGCGCCTCGCGCGGCGCGGCATCCTCGGCCCGCCTTCGTCCCTCGCGACGGGCGCTCCGTCCCGTCCGGCGGAGCCGGCCCGGCCGCGGTCTCCGGGACAGGGGCCGGCACGTTCCGTGAACGGGCCTCCCCCCGGGGTCATCCCCGCCAGGGGGAGGAGGACGGGATGGAGACACCGGTCATCACGCCGGCCGCGGCCGCGGCACCGGCGCAGAAGAAGGGCTTCGGGGAGATTCTCGGCTCGGCCCTCGGCGGGTTCGCGCGCGGGGCCGGAGGAGCGCTGTCGCTCCTGTCTCCGCCCGCTGCAATCGTGGGCGGCATCGTCTCCGGTGTCGCCTCTGCCGTGAGCGCGCTCACCAGCAACGGGGGCCCACCCCAGCCGATCCGCTCGGACGCGGATCTTCTCGCGCTGCTCTCCCAGCCGGGAGAGCTCAGCAGCCAGGACTACCTGCGCATCCAGCAGTACATGCAAGCCGAGGCGCAGCAGTTCACCGCCGTGTCCAACATCCTCAAGGTGCGTTCGGACTCGGCCAAGGCGGCGATCAACAACATCCGCTGAGGCCATGGCCATCGAACGCATCGCCTCCGCGGCCGTGGTCCCGTCCCCGGACCGGGCACACAGGACCAGCACGGCGCGGTTCGAGCTGCCCGCGCGCGACCGCTCGGTGTCGTCGCCCGCGAGCAGCGAGACGGAGCCGAGGTGGGTGGCGCCGCACCGGGCACACCCGGTCGAGCCTGGCGCGTGGCTCGCCCGGGTCTCCGCGGCACAGGCGCGGATGGATCGGATCCTCGCTCTCGCCGCCTCCGGGCGAACCTTCACTCCGGCGGAGCTGCTCTCGCTCCAGGCGGGCGTGGCCGAGGCGAGCCAGACGGTCGACCTCGCAGGCAAGGTGCTCGACCGGGTGAGCGGGGGAGTGAAGACCGTGCTCCAGACGCAGGTCTAGTGCCTCGACCGGGGTGTGGTGAGCACAGCGAGATGGATGAGACCGAAGCGAGACGCCGCACAGGAGGAACGAGCAGCGGAGTCATGCCCTGCGGCACGTCGCGCAGCGCAGGGCCGGGTCTGCGCGTCGCAGCGAGGGTATCGGCCATCGTGGCACTCATGGTGGTTCCGTTCGTGGCGAGGCGCTTGCCGGTCCTGGTTCTGCTCGGCCTCGGTGCCTCCGGTTGTTCCGCGCGCGTGCAGCACGGGCTGGATGAGCGGCAGGCGAACGAGATCCAGACGGTCCTCCTCGAGCGCGGCTTTCGCGCCCGGAAGGTGGTGGAGGACGGACGCCCTCCGACCTGGGCGGTCGAGGTGGAGTCCGCCGATGGGGCCGACGCGGTCCGGGTGCTGGCCGAGCTGGGGCTACCCCGCACACGACCGGCCGGCGTCCGCGAGCTCCTGAAGCCGGGCCTGCTCCCCGACGCGCTGGAGCAGCACGCGCTCCTCATCGAGGCGCAGTCCGGAGAGCTGGCGCGGACCCTCGAGGCGGTGGACGGAGTGGTGTCGGCCCGGGTCCACCTCGTCCGGCCGCAGCCGACCCGCAGCGGAGCTTCGGCGGCGCCGACGAAGGCCGCCGTCTACCTGCGGGCCCGGCCGGCGGCGGCGGTCCGCCTGCGCGCAATGGCAGACGAGCTCCGGATGCTGGTGGCGGGCTCGGTCGAGGGGCTGGAGCCGGGGGCAGTGACGCTGGTGGTCTCCGAGGTGGTCTCCGGCGTTCCCCCGCGCGCGCCGCCGCCTCCGAGCTCGGGATGGGCACCCGCGCTGCTGGGCTCGGCGCTGCTGCTGCTGGGTGGAGCGGTCTCGATGGTCCTCCTGAAGATGCGCCGACGCAGGCGCCACCGGGCGGCAGGGCCTTCACCGGCGGCGCTCGCGCTCCGGCCCGTGTTGCAGGGGCCGCTCGCACGGCGGGACGCAGGATGAGGCGCGACCCGTCCGGCAGAGGTGCGCGGACGCGCGTCCGCGGGACGCCGGGGGCACGGGCGCTGGAGGAGCTCGTGTTGACGGTGGCGTTGCTCGACGGCCCACGGGCGGCGACGCTCCTCTCGGGTGTGTGCGAGGGCATCCGTCCGGCGGCGCTGGAGGCGCTCCGCGGACTCGAGCAATGCAGCCGTGCGGAACGTCACGCTCGACTGGCCAGCGCGCTCGCCTGGAGGCCAGTGCCCCTCGTCGCGACCGCGGGAATCCCCGGCCGGCTCGGCGCCGAGGTCCGCGAGGCGCTCGCCGGGGACCCGTCGTCGGAGGCGGGGCGAACCGACTCGGCGACCGCGTGCTGGGCACGGCGTCTCCTGCTGGAGCTTGCCGGAGCCTGAGGCAGGTCCGGCCAGCCCCGCGCGTGAGACTCAGGGAAGGGCGACGCGCCCTGGCGCGCCCGAAGTTCCATGAAGCGTGTGACAGGAATTGCAGTCGCCGCTGTTGACGACGCCGCTCATTACGCGCGTCTTGCCCGCGGCGGTGATCTTCGCGGTGATGGGGAATGCCGGCCAGCCGCTGCTCGCAGATCCGTAGAAGCTCCCGGCCCGGTTCGCCGTGAACGAGCGCGTGACTCCGTTGTTGTCCGTGATGATCACCACCGCGCCCTGGGCGGCAGTGCCGTTGCAGTCGTCGTACTCGTGCCCGGACGGATACGCCGTGCCGGCGATGGCAAACCGGGGCCCCTCGCCACGCGAGTGACAGTCGATGCAGGCGAGGCCGGGATGCATTTGGGGGCTCTCGCTGTTGCCGCCGGTCCAGTACGTCCCGCTGGTGCAGGTGGGTGGGCCCGAGAAGACGGGGTCCGGCGTCCCGGCGTCGACCCCGCACGAGCCAGCCTGCATCCCGGCGCTCACCCACGCGGCGAACGCGCCCTGCTTCGCTGCGGGCACCGGCGCGGCGGGCGGAGGGGGCATCGGAGAAGTCGTGCTGGCCATGCGCTGCACGCACGCCTGGCCGTTCGTCACGGCGGCGTTGCTCGGCGAGGACGCCTGGAGCTGCGCGAGCGACGTCAGCGACATCGGCGCCCCACCGGTGGGCGGGGTCCCGTGGCAGCTGGTGCAGGCGCTCGTCAGAACGTCGGCCACGTCACAGGGAAGGTCGCCCGAGAGGCCTGCGTCGGACGGCCCGGCGTCGACGCCTCCGTCCGCTGGAGGGAGACCCGCGTCGGGGGGCGTGCAGGTTCCGGCGGGCATGCTGGTGGAGACCCAGGCGGAGAACTCGCTCACCGCCGCCGCCGGAACCCCGGCGTAGGGCATGGGCGGCATCGGC
>CAZDSB010000440.1:0-3904 GCA_964507515.1 uncultured Myxococcaceae bacterium | reverse complement strand
GGAAAGAAGGACGGGGAGCTACTTTCGGATGCCGAGCCGCTCGATCACGCTCTTGTAACGCTGGAAGTCGCGTCCCTTGAGGTAGTCGAGCAGTCGGCGACGCTGCCCCACGAGCTTCAGCAGCCCACGACGGGAGTGGTGGTCCTTCCGGTGCACTTTGAAGTGCTCCGTCAGGTACGCGATGCGATTGGTCAGGAGCGCGATCTGAACCTCGGGCGAGCCGGTGTCGCTGGCATGCTGCCGATACGACCCGACGATTTCCTTGGTGCGCTCCTGCACTACGGCCATCCCGTCCTCTTCGTCTCGTTCGTCTCTCGCTTTAAGCCGAGCTGCTTAACATGGCGTTTGAGGTCGCGCAAGCCAAGCCGAAATTCGGCTCGCAAATGGACGCTCGCCTTCACCGTGCGCGGGACGGGTCGCTCGCAACCGCTACCTTCGCTGACAGACGTCCAGCCCGTGGAGGAGAAGCCGAAGCCAGCTCGAGCCCGCACTACCACACAGCCGATGGACCCTCAGGGCACGCTCCACTGCCCGTCGTGCGGGCACACCAACCGTCCCGACCACCGCTACTGTGCGCAGTGCGGCGGGCGGCTGGGTGATGTCTGCACGTCCTGCGGGACGCTGAACGAAGCGGGCGGGCGGTTCTGTGGCCATTGCGGGGCCTCGCTCACGGGCACGGCGGCCGAGGGCGAGCGGCGGCAGCTCACCGTGCTCTTCTGCGACCTCGTGGGCTCGACCGCCCTCGCCGGGCGGCTCGACCCCGAAGACTGGCGCGAGGTGACGGCGCAGTACCAGCGCGCCGCCGCGGACGCCGTCGCCGGCTTCGGCGGCCACGTCGCGAAGTATCTGGGCGACGGCGTACTGGTCTACTTCGGATACCCCGCAGCACACGAGGACGATCCCGAGCGAGCCGTCCGCGCGGGCCTCGCGCTCGTCGACACGGTGGCCGAGCTCAACCGTCGGCTCGCGCCGGCCCACGACGTGAGGTTGGCCGTACGGGTCGGGATGCACACGGGGCCGGTCGTCGTCGGGCAGGGCGCCGCTCCGGGAGCGGAGGTGTTCGGCGACACGCCGAACGTGGCGGCCCGCGTGCAGGCGCTGGCCGAGCCGGACTCGGTCCTCATCACCGACGCGACGCACCGGTTGGTGGCGGGCCGGTTCATCGTCGAGGCCAAGGGCGCGCCGCCCTTGAAGGGGGTGCAGACACGGGTCGCGGTCTACCGGGTCGTGCAGGCGAGCGGGGTGCGGAGCCGTCTCGAGGCGTCAGGGTCGCGGGGCCTGACGCCCTTCGTGGGCCGCGAGCGGAGCGGCGCCTTCTTCGGGAGCGCTGGGCGTCCGCGCGGTCAGGCGCGGGTCAGGTCGTCGTCATCACGGGCGAGGCGGGGATCGGGAAGTCCCGGCTCGCGCAACGCCTCCGGGAGGACCTGGCCGGCGAGCCGCACGTGTGGATCGAGTGCGGAGGATCGCCGTACCACCAGCACACCCCCTTCTATGCGGTGACCGAGATCCTCCGTCAGGCGCTCATCTGGCGGGGAGACGAATCGGTCGAGGAGCAGGTCGTCCGCCTCGAGCGTGCCCTCGCCGCGGTGGACCTGCCTCCGGCCGACGCCGTGCCGCTCGTGGCCCCGCTGCTGGGTCTGCCGCTTCCGGATCGGTATCCCCCGCTCTCGCTCACCGCCGAGGCGCAGCGGAGGCGCCTCCTCGCCACGATGGTCAGCTGGGTCGTCGGCCTCGCGCGGGTCCAGCCCGCGATCCTCGTGGTCGAGGATCTCCAATGGGTCGACCCTTCGACGCTCGAGCTGCTGGGGATGCTGGTCGAGCGGAGCGAGACGGCGCCCGTGCTGATCCTCTGCACGGCTCGGCCGGAGTTCCGGACCCCGTGGCCCCTGCTGGCGCATCAGGCGTACGTGACCCTCGGTCGCCTGGGTCGCGGCGACGTGCGCGAGATGGTGACCCGCGTCGCGGCTCGCACCGCGCGCCTCGACGAGCTGATGGAGGCGGTCACCCTCCGCACCGACGGGGTGCCGCTCTTCGTCGAAGAGCTCACCAAGGCGGTGCTGGAGGAAGAGCGGGACGAGGCGGCTCCTGCGCGCACGATCCCCGCGACCCTCCAGGACTCCCTGATGGCGCGGCTCGATCGGCTGGGGCCCGCCAAGGAGGTGGCCCAGGTCGCGTCGGCGATCGGCCGGGAGTTCTCCTACCGGCTCGTCCGGGCCGCAGCGAGCCTCCCGGACCCCGAGCTGCAGGCGTCGCTCGCCCGGTTGGTGGAGGCCGAGCTGATCTACGCCCGCGGGCTCCCTCCCGACGCGACATACGTCTTCAAGCACGCCCTCGTGCAGGAGACCGCTTACGAGGCGTTGCTCAAGCGCACGCGCCGCCAGCTCCACGCCCGCATCGCGCAGGTGTTGGTGGAGCAGTTCCCCGCCGCGGCGGCCGCGGCGCCGGAGGTGATCGCGCGGCACTACGAGGCGGCGGGACTCGTCGAGCAGGCCATCGCCCAGTACGAGCGGGCGGGCAAGGACGCGGCGACCCGCTCGGCACACGAGGAGGCGATCGGCCACCTCGAGAGGGGGATCGCGCTGGTCGGTGCTCTGCCCAGCGAGGTGGAGCGAGCCGCCCGCGAGATATCCCTGCAGCTCGCGGTCGGCCCGTCGCTCGGTGCGGCGCGAGGACTCGGACACCCCGCCCTCCGGGACGCACTCGAGCGTGTGCTGGCTCTGAGCGGTGCCGAGGGCGATCCCACCCAGCGGGCCACCGCGCTGGCGGGGCTCTCCACGTTCTACTCGAACGGGGGGGACACACAGCGTGGACTCGAGCTCGCCACGAGCTCCTCGCCATCGCGCACGAAACGGGAGCCACCGAGCATCTTCTCCTCGCGGAGGTCCAGTTGGCGATTCCCGAGTACTACCAGGGCAAGTTCGCCTCCGCGCTGGCCCATCTCGAACGGGCGATCGCTGCCTACGAGCCGTCCCGGCACCGCGCCTTGGCCCTCAGCTATGCGACGGACCATGGCGTCTCGGCGCAAACGTACGCTGCCTGGATTCTCTGGAACCTCGGCCATCCGGACCGGGCCCTCGCTCGCGTGCAGGAGGCCGTCGCGCTGGCCCGGACGTCAACTCATCCGTTCACCCTGGGATTGGCGCTGTTCTCCGAAGCTGCCGTTCATTGTATGCGCGGGAACGCGGAGGCCCAGCGGAGGGTCGCAGAGGAGGCAATCGCCCTGGGTGAGGCGCAGGGTTTCCCGGTGTGGGTCGGCGTGGCGAAGGTCTTTCGAGGTCATGCGCGCGCCACGGCCGACGCCGACGCAACGGGGATCGTCGAGATCTCCGAGGGCCTCGCGCTCGCCGCCGGCACCGGGACTCAGGGAGGCGCACCGGCGATGTTTGGACTCCTCGCCGAAGCGCATCTCGTGTTCGGGCAGGTGACCGAGGGCCTGGTCGCGCTCGACACGGGCCTGGCAATCGCCGCTCAGACGGGCCAGTCCTTCTTCGACGCGGAGCTCCACCGCGGGAAGGGCGAGCTGCGGCTCAGCCTGGGCGACCCTGCGGAGGCCGAGGGACTCCTTCGTCGCGCACTCGAGATCGCTCGGGCACAAGGGGCGCCGGGGTTGGAGCTGCGCGCGGCGACGAGCCTCGCGCGTCTGCTGCACGCGCGTGAGAGGTCGGACGAGGCCCGCGCCCTGCTCGCCCCGCTCCACGCCCGGTTCACGGAGGGATTCGAGACCCGCGACCTCGTCGAGGCGAAGAAGCTCCTCGAGGAGCTGTCCTGAGGGCGAACCTCCCGGGTCGTCCGCGCACAAAAAGAAAGGCTCTTCCGGGTTTCGTGTGGGTAGCGTGACGGCTTGAGGGGTCCACTGGTATCGTCTCGGCGCCCACGACGGGCGAGGAGGCGGGGACGATGCGGG
>CAZDSB010000439.1:0-5976 GCA_964507515.1 uncultured Myxococcaceae bacterium | reverse complement strand
GCTGGGACGACCTGGTGGGCGTGCTCGAGCGCCACATCCACCTCGCCACCGATGCCGAGGAGCAGGCGGATCTCATGGTGGAGGCCGGCGAGGTGCTCCGCGCCCACCTCCACCAGACCGACAAGGCGGCCGACGCGTTCCAGGCTGCCCTCGGCGTCTGCCCCGGTCACACCCCGGCGCTCCATGCCCTGGGCATCGTCTACGAGCGGAGCGGCAACTGGCCCTTCGCGCTGGAGATGCTCCACCAGGAGGCCCAGGGGCTCGGGAACGATCCGCGTGCGGTGGAGGTCCTCCACCGGATGGGGAAGATCAACGAGGACATGCTGATGGACGTGTCCTCGGCCAAGGCTTGCTACGGCGAGGCCCTGCGCATCGACCCCGAGTACCTGCCCTCGCTACAGGCGCTGCGGGGCATCGCCGAGAACGAGCAGGACTGGGAGACCTACGAGCAGGTCCTCGTCGCCGAGGCGCAGGCGACCAGCGAGGCCACGGCCAAGGCACGGGCGAACCTCGCGGTGGGTCGCTACCACAGCGAGAAGCGCGAGGACCCCGACTCGGCCATGCACTGGTACGAGGAGGCGATCAAGCTCGACCCCGAGCTGGCCGACGCCGCGCTCCCGCTCTCCGACCTGTACATCGCCCGGGAGCGCTGGGAACCGGCCGAGCAGATGCTCGACGTGGTCATCCGCAGCCTCAAGGGCCAGCTCGCCGCCCAGAAGGACGACACGCTCGGCAGGGACCTCTGCCGGCAGGTGTACCGGATGGGGTACGTGCAGGAGAAGCTCGGCCGGCGCGACCGCGCGCTCGCCGCCTACGAGGAGGCGTACCAGCTCGACGCCACCTACCTCCCGGCCCTCGAGGGCTACGGGAACCTCCTCGTCCAGTCCGGGCGCCACGACCAGGCGCTCAAGGTCTTCCAGACCATCCTCATCCACCACCGCGAGGACCTGACCGATCTCGAGATCGTCGAGATCTACTGGCAGATCGGCGAGGTGCACATCGCGCTCAAGCAGCACGACCGGGCGCAGAACCACTTCGAGAAGGCCCTCGCCATCGACCCGGGCCACGAGCCGAGCCTGCGCGCCCTCATCCAGCTCGCCGACGGGGCAGGGCGGTGGGACCGCTCCGCCGAGTACCGGCAGGCGCTGGTGGGCGTGCTCGACGGCGAGCCGAAGGCCGAGGCAGCCCTCGAGCTGGGCGCGCTCGCTCGCGACCGGCTCAAGGACCCGCACACCGCCATCGACGCCTATGCCCAGGCGCTGCGCCTCCGGCCGCAGTCGCTGGAGGTCATGGACGCCCTCTACGTGCTCTACCGGGAGACCCGCCAGCCGGGGAAGGCGGCCGAGATCCTCGAGACCATGCTCGGTCAGCCCGAGCTGCAGGCCGACGGACAGCGCGCCAAGCGGGTGTGGTTCGCGCTCGGCGAGAGCCTCCGGGACGAGCTGCGCGACACCGGGCGCGCGGTGGAGGCCTTCAACGCCGCGCTCGATCTCGATCCGCTGTTCATCGAGGCCTTCAGCTCGATCGAGGCGATGCTCGGCGCCGCAAAGGAGTGGAAGCAGCTGGAGGAGAACTACGCCCGGATGATCCAGCGGCTTCCGAAGACCGACGACACGGAACCCGCGCGCATGGCGCTGTGGCGAACGCTCGGCGATCTCTATCTACAAGTGTTGAAGCAGCCGGAGAGCGCGCTGATGGCCTACAAGGTCGCGGCGGCCGGCCTGCCCGAAGACGCCGCCGTGCAGGAGACCTACGCGGACCTCCTGCTGGCGTCCGCGGGGAACGAGGAGCCCGCGGTCCAGGCCCTGCGCCGCGCGCTCGCGCACACGCAGAATCCCAAGAAGGTGGCCAGCCAGCTGGCGGAGCTCGCCGCCCGGCGGAAGGACTACGACGGCGCGTGGCTCGCCGCGCAGGTGGTGTCGGGCCTGCTGGGCGACCCGGGCGCGGCGGAGAAGGAGATCATCACCAAGCTCGGCCCCTACGCGAAGAAGCGGGAGACGCCGAGGGCCACGCTCAACGACCGGCTCTGGGCACAGCACCTCCTTCACCCCAAGGTGCGGACCCCGTTCGCCGAGCTGATGGGGCTGCTCTTCCAGGGGACAGGGCACCTCTCGGCGGTGCCGCTCGCCCAGGCGCAGCTGGTGCCCAAGAAGCACCGGATCGACGTGGGCAGCGCGCAGGAGTACCAGATCCACCACTACCGTGCGGTGGCGCGGCTCCTCGGCCTCGAGGCGGTGGAGCTGTTCTCGCCCTTCCTGGTCGCCACGCGGGACAAGCTGGCGAAGCGCTCGACGGAGCCCGCGCCGGATCCGCTCCTCAGCGTGGAGATCGTCCACAGCCAGCCGGTGTGCCTGAAGGTCGGGGGCAAGTTCTTCGGTGATCCGCAGGCCAAGGACACGCACGCCCAGCTCGGGCGCACGCTGGCCCTGCTCCGTCCCGAGCTGATCTTCGCCTCGCGCTTCGCCCCCGAGCGGCTCGCGGCCGTGTTCCAGGGCGCCGTCCTGCTCTGCGGCTTCCAGATGCGATGGACCGCGCCGGTGCCGGCGATCGAGGCCGAGCGACAGGCGCTCGAATCGGTGATGACCGAGCCGTTCCGCGCGGGCCTGGGCCGGCTCATCCCCGAGGTGCTGCGCCGCGCGGAGACGGACCCGGTCAAGGAATACCTGGAGGGGGCAGAGCTGACCGGGGTCCGCTGTGCGCTGTTTACTGCAGGAGATCTCGAGGCGGTCAAGAAGCTCGTCCAGGGTGAAACCGGATCCGCATTCCGCGTTGCCGGCAAGGTGAAGATCCGCGAGCTGATGACCTTCGCCGTGTCGGAGGACCTCGCTGCGCTGCGCATGACCGTGGGGACCAACGTCGAGGTTCCGACGCGCAAGTAGATCGCCTCCGGCCCCTCGGGCGTTCCTTGACCGGGCCGGGGGGCGACCTCTACGCTCGAAGGTCGGGCAACCCCCCAGACTTCCATGCGCTTCGTCTGCGACAGCTGCCGCGCCCAGTACATGATCTCCGACGACAAGGTCGGGGCGAACGGGGTCAAGGTCCGTTGCAAGAAGTGCGGTCACGTCATCGTGGTGCGCAGGCCACAGGACGCCGAGGCCGACGCCGCGCTCCGCGGGCTGGAGGAGGCTCCCCAGCCCCCGGCCCCCGAGGCGCCCACCGGAGAGAACTCGATCTTCAGCGACGTGGACGACGACGAGATCGGCGCCGCGTTCGAGAGCGCGCTCGGCGAGCGGCAGGATGACGAGCCGGTCGCGCCGCCGTCCCAGGACGAGCCGCCCCCGGAAGCGAACCTCCCGCCGGTCAGCGACGGCCCGCCCCGTGCCCACGACTGGTACGTCGCCATCGACGACAAGCAGACCGGTCCGCTCACCCCCGACGCGATCAGGGAACACTGGGACCGGGGCGAGATCGGCCCCGACAGCCTGACGTGGCGCCAGGGCTTCGAGGACTGGGTCCCGCTGTCCGAGGTGTCCGAGCTCGCCGCGTGGCTCGCTCCCCGTCCGCAGCGGCCGGTCTTCTCGCCGGCGGCGTCGGGCTCGATGCCGGTCGTGCCGGTCCCCGTCGAGTCCGCGTTCAACGCCGGCGGCGTGATGCGCACCGTCCGCGCCGAGGTGCCGACCCCGGTCCCCGAGCCCGGCGCCTGGAAGCCCTCGGCGTCGGCCGCGCTCGCCAGCCTGGTGAAGGAGGAGATCGACGCGCTCAGCAGGCCCGACGTGCCTCCGCCTGCGCCCGAGCCGGTGGCCGCACCGCGCGGGCTGCTCGAGGTCCCTCCGCCGACGGGCGAGGTTCCCGCCGCGACGCTGAACGGGCGCCCGGCGCGGACCGAGGCTCCGACGCCGACCGCCAGCGAGCGGCCGCCGACCTTCACCCCCGCCTACCCGTACATGACGCGGCCGGTGAGGGCGCAGCAGGCCGGCAACAAGGGACTGCTGATCGGCATCGTCGTCGCGGTCCTCGTGGTGCTCTGTGCGGTGGGCGGGGGCGGCTGGTACCTCCTCCAGCGGCAGAAGGCCTCCGAGCTGGCCGTCCGCCAGACCCCGGCGCCCGAGCCGGCGAAGGTGACGCCTCCGGCCGAGCCACCGAAGGTGGCCCAGGCCCAGCCCCCGGCGCCGCCTCCGCAGGCCCCGGCGGTGACGCCTTCCGTGGCCGCGCCGGTGGCGAAGGTCACGCCCGCCGTCCCGCCGACCGAGAGCACCGGGACCCGGCGTGGAACCCGCGGCTCGCGTCACGGCGGCAAGTCCTCGGGCGGCGACGAGCAGGTCGCCTCGGCCGAGCCTGCGCCGAAGAGCAGCGGCGGAAACAAGAACAAGGCGGACGACCTCTTCGACGAGGTCTTCGGCACTGGCGGCAACTCGAAGCCCGAGGAAGGCCGGAGCAGCGGAAAGAAGACCGCCTACGTCCCGCCTGCACCGGGCGCCTCGAGCACCGAGGTTCCGGAGCGCCTCCCCAAGGGCGACATCATGTCGGTCGTCCTCGCGAACAAGCCGTCCATCGTGCGCTGCGTGAACGAGCAGAAGGCTCGCGACCCGAACCTGCACGGCACCCTGGTGATGCACTGGGTCATCCAGACCTCCGGGAAGACGGCCTCGGTGAACGCGGTCACCGACCAGTTCCGGTCCTCCTACATGGCCACCTGTCTCAGCGGACTGGTGAAGTCCTGGAACTTCCCCAAGCACAAGTACCAGCCGGGCGAGCCGGTGGACTTCCCCTTCACCTTCTAGACTGCTAGAGGCGCGCCGCTCACATGCGCCTTCCGATCGAGCCGAAGCTCCCGGACCTCCCTGTCCGCTCCGTGGCCGAGATGGGCCTCAAGGAGCTGGAGCGGGTGCGCCTCGTCCTCCGGGGCGGGTCGGTCGTCGACTGGCGCCGGCTGCACTTCCGGAACCGGGACGAGGTCGACCGCTTCCTCCGCCTGTGCGGGCTGGACCTGACGCATCCCGAGGACGAGGCCTGGGCGCGCCTCGTGCTGTCCGACGCCGTCGAGTACCTGCGCCGGACCTTCTCCTACCGGGTGGCAGATGCGGTGGCCCGGCCGTCGGAGATCCACGACCTGTTCCTCTACGCGAGCGGAGTGAAGGAGCCGCACCGCTTCCGGCGGATCGCCTGCATCGTCCTGAAGTGCATGCACGTCGTGCAGCACATCGAGGGCCGGGATCTCCTGTTCCGCCTGGCGGTCTCCGAGGCGGACCTCGCACGGATGGCGACGGCGAAGGTGAACGGAGTGCTCGCCGAGGCGAAGGAGAAGGGGCTGCCCATCCTCGACACCAGCCAGTCGATGAAGAGCCGCGAGTCGCTCATCACCAAGCTGCTGGCGAAGAAGGAGAACGTGGCGGCGCAGGTCTACGACAAGACGCGCTTCCGCATCGTCACGCCGACCCGGGCGGACCTCCTGCCCGTCCTCTACTTCCTGACCCAGCGTCTGTTCCCGTTCAACTTCCTGGTGCCGGGACAGACCGAGAACACGCTGCTCCCGTTCAAGTCGCTCTTGCACGAGTTCCCGCACTTCCGGGAGCACGCGCACGAGCTCCATCTCGATCTGGACTTCGAGGACCGCGAGGGGGCGGGCGGCAACGAGTTCAGCGGGAGCGGGTACAAGGTGCTCAACTTCGTGGTGGACGTGCCTCTCCGCCTGGACGAGTGGCTGCCGCCGCCCGAGCTGGACCGCCGCGAGCGCAAGGGCCGCATCGGCTTCACGCTGGTCGAGTTCCAGATGCTGGACGTGCGGACCGCCGAGGAGAACGAGCAGGGCGAGAACGCGCACGTCCGCTACAAGCAGCGCCAGAAGCTGCGGGTGCTGCGGCGTCTGTCGCGCGGCCTGGTCGTGCCGCGCGGCGAGGACCCGCCGGGCGAGGCAGAGTAGGTCTAGCGCCGCTTCCTGTTCTTCTTGCGGGCCTGCCGCTCGCGCTTCCGCTTGTCCCGGAGCGCGTCGCGGTCCACCTGCTTGCCCATCGGCGTGTCCGAGTAGCCCATCAGCCG
>CAZDSB010000438.1:0-4310 GCA_964507515.1 uncultured Myxococcaceae bacterium | reverse complement strand
GACGGCGCCGCCGGGCTCGACCTCCAGCGCGGGGAGGTCTCGCTCCGCGCTCCCCGGGCACCGCTCGAGGCGCACCCGGGTCACCCCGCGCCCGTGCATGCCCAGCGCGCGCGCCGCGGCCTCCGAGACATCGAGGATGCGGCCGGCGACGTACGGCCCCCGGTCGTTCACCCGGACCTCCACCGCCCGCCCGTTCTCGAGGTTCGTCACCCGGAGGCAGGTCCCGAAGGGCAGCGTGCGGTGCGCGGCAGTCAGCGTGCCGGGCCTCAGCACCTCGCCGCTCGCGGTCTTCCGCCCGTAGAGGCCCGGGCCGTACCAGGAGGCCTGACCCTCCTCTGCCGGTGGCTCCGTGCGCAGATTGCGCGCACACCCGGCGAGCAGGAGGAGGACGAGGCCTGCGACGAGACCGGGCGCCGGCGCTCGTCCGCCCCTGACCGCCCCCGGCGAACGGACACGACCGGACGGAGACCTCCCCGCGACCACGCGCACCTGGCCCCTTCAGCGCGTCAGGTCGTTCACGCAGACCAGGACCATCAGCACGATGAGCGCGACGATGCCCACCGCGTTGGCGATCTCCCGGGCCCGCATCGGGATGGGCCGCCGACGCACCGCCTCCCAGGCCGCGGACAGCAGCTGGAAGCCGTCCAGCGCCGGGATGGGAACCAGGTTGATCAGCCCGAGGTTCACCGAGATCAGCGCCATGAGGTTCAGGAAGTAGTCCAGGCCCGCCTGCGCCGCCTTCCCGGCGATGCCGTAGATCATGATCGGCCCGCCGACGTTCTTGAACGACACCTGGCCGGTGAAGAGCTTCGCCAGCCCTGCCGCGGTGTCCGCCACCGCCTCGCCGAGCCGGTGCGTCGCGGTGAGGAACGCCAGACCCGGGCCGACGTGCACCCGCGCGTCCGAGCCCCGGTCCCCCGGCGTGCCGGACTCGAAGCGGAGCCCGAGCTCGAAGGCCTCCCCGCCCTCGCCCGTCGATGGATCGGCCGACGCCTTCGCCGGACGCATCCGCACCTCGGCCTCGTGCGGGCTGCCGTCGTGTATCCACGTCAGCCGGAACGGCCGGTCCTTCAGCTCGCCCAGCTTCCGGAGCAGCTGCTCCCGGGAGCGAATCTGCTTGCCGTCGATGGCGTCCAGCCGGTCGCCCCGGACCATGCCAGCGTCCGCCGCCGCGCTCCCTGGAACCACCCGGCCCGCGTAGAGGAGCGAGTACACGTCCGCCCCGTCCAGGCCGAACGCCGCCAAGCCGGCACCCGCCTGCCGGGGGACGCGCACGGTCTGGATCTCGGGCACCGTCCCCTCGAGGCCCGGCACGGCGGCCGGCACACGGCGTGACAGCTCGAGCGTGAGCTCCGGGCCGGTGGCGCCCGCGACCTCCCTTTCCAGCGCCTGGAGATCTCCCACCGGATGCCCGTTCACCGAGAGCACCCGGTCGAGCATTTGCACCCCGGCGCGCTCGGCTGGACCGCCCGCGCGAACCTCGACGACCGGTGGCGCCCGGTTCGGTGCGATGCCGATCAGCCCACGGTTCTTGATCGCGCCCTCGCTGGTTGGGGTGAGCACCAGGTCGATCCGGTGCCCGTCGCGCTGTACCTCCACCGGGATGCGCTGGCCGGCCTTCCCCACCAGCGCCCACTGCATCTCCTCGAGCGAGCGGACCGGACGGCCATCCACCTCGGTCACCACGTCGTTCACGCGGATGCCCGCGGCGTCCGCCGGCATCCCCGGAACCACCCGGAGCACCGCCGTGGACGGCTGGGGGTAGCTCACGATGACCACGAAGAAGATCAGCAGCGGGAAGATGAGGTTGAAGGCCGGGCCGGCGACGACGATCAGCATCCGCTTCCACGGGGATTGCGCCAGGTAGCTCCGGGCCTCGTCCTCTGGCGCCGCGTCCTCGCCGGGAATCTCCCCGGCCATCTTCACGTAGCCGCCGAGCGGCAGCGCGGCGATGCGGTACTCGGTCTCGCCGCGGGTGAAGCTGAGGAGGGGCGGTCCGAAGCCGATGGAGAAGCGAAGGACCTTCACCCCCACTGCCTTCGCGAACAGGAAGTGCCCGAGCTCGTGGACGAAGACGAGGGCCCCGAGCAGGAGCACGAAGGCGGCCAGGTTCTGGAAGTCCATCCCTGGGGAGGGAAGCTAACCGCCCGGGGCCCAGGTCACAACGCGCCTGGACCGGAACCGCTCAGCAGCGCGCGAACCGCGACGACGTACAGGTACACCGCGGGCGCATTGAAGAGCAGCGCATCCACGCGGTCCAGAAGACCCCCGTGCCCGGGGATCAGGGTTCCCGAGTCCTTCGCGCCGTGGGCGCGCTTGAGCAGGGACTCGCACAGATCCCCCAGCGGCCCGAGCACCGCGCCGAGCAGCCCGAGCACCACACAGTCGACCGTGGTCAGCGCGGGAAAGGCCACCCAGCGGGCGATGAACATTCCCCCCACCGAGCCCACCACGCCCCCGGCGAAGCCCTCCCAGGTCTTGTTGGGGCTCACCGCGGGATGGAGCTTGTGGCGTCCGAACAGCCGTCCGGCGAAGTAGGCACAGGTGTCGTTGGCCCAGGTGATGACCAGCGCGGAGATGACCCACTGGAGCCCCCCGGGACCCACCCGGAGCGCCGCGATGGGACCGAGGCCCAGCCCGGCGTACAGACAGCCCGTCACCGTGTGAGCGATGCGCGCCGGCGCCCGCTCGCGGTCCGGAGCGAAGAGCGCCTGCACCGCGGCGGCGATGAACACCACCCAGAGGATCCACGCCACCAGCGTCGTGAATCCCAGCGGATGCGTCACCGCGGCGAGCGGGATCAGCGCCGCGCCGAGCACCGCCAGGACCTCGGCGGGACCGAGCCGCCCCTGGGTGATCTTCTCGTACTCGAACGCGCAGGCCCCTGCCGCGAACGCGACCAAACCGGCGGTCCACCAGCCGCCGGCGGCGAGCAGCGCCAGCACCGCCGGGAGGAGCACGACCGCGGTGACGATGCGGACGACGAGGTTTCGGTTCTTCTCGTTCACTTGGGAAGCTGTGCCGAGGTGAGCCCGAACCGGCGCTCTCGCTGCTGATACTCCAGCACGGCTTCCAGGAATTGCCGAGCACGGAACTCGGGCCACAGCGTATCGACGAAGATGAACTCGGCGTACGCGGACTGCCACAGCAGGAAGTTGCTCACCCGCGTCTCGCCGCTGGTCCGGATGACCAGGTCCACCGGCGGGAGCTGTCCGGTCCAGAGCGCGGAGGCGAAGGTATCGACGTCCACCGGACCCGGAGGGAGCGAGCCGTCACGGGCCCGCCGGACGAGCGCGTCCGCCGCGGCCGCGATCTCCTCCTGGCCCCCGTAGCTGAGCGCCAGCGTGAGCACCATCCCCCGGTTGCGCGCCGATGCCTCGCGAACCGCCTCCAGCGGAGCCCGGACGAAGCGCGGCAGCCGGTCCAGCTCGCCGACGGCCTCCAGCCGGATGCCGTTCTCCATGATCTCCTTGCGCTCGGACTCGAGGTATTCGCGCAGCAGGTCCATCAGACCTGCCACCTCGTCCGCAGGACGTGACCAGTTCTGCGCCGAGAACGCGTAGAGCGTCAGCGCCTGGACGCCGACCCGCCGCGCGGTGCGCGTCACTTCCCGGACGCTGTTGCTCCCCTCGCGGTGGCCCTCCAGGCGCGGCAGCCCCCGCTCCTCGGCCCACCGCCCGTTGCCGTCCATGATGATGCCGACGTGCGCGGGCAGGGGCCGCTCCCGGACCTGCATCTCCAGCGGGTCGCGCTCCACGGCCGTCGCAGTCACGGCGAAGCACCGTACGCGAGCGGGGCCGGAGCGTCCACGCAGAGCGTCATGCTCCGTCTTTCCTTCTCCAGAGCGCGATTCCACCGAGAAGTCCCGCAATGTTCGCCACCAGGTGCACCTCGGACGGCAGCTGGATCTCGAGGTGCTTGGCGTTTCCACCCCCCAGGTAGAGACGCCGCGGATTGAAGATCGGCAAGACCGTGGCGACCACCCGGGCGACCCGCCGGTTCCATTGCTTCTTGCCCACCGTCTCGAGCGCGCGAACGCCGATGTAGTCCTCGTACGTCTTGTGTTTCCTGAACGGATGGTGCGCGAGCTCGATGTTCGGGACGTACAGCCCTTCGTTGAACAGCGCGCATCCCATGCCTGTGCCGAGCGTCAGCAGCATCTCCACCCCGCGGCCCTCCACCACCCCGTACCCCTGCAGACCGGCGTCATTGAGGACCCGGGTCGGGCGCCGGAAGCGGTCCTGCAGCGCGCGGGCCAGGGGGAAGCTGGCCCAGTCCGGATGGAGGTTGGGGGCAGTCCTGGTCACGCC
>CAZDSB010000437.1:0-9217 GCA_964507515.1 uncultured Myxococcaceae bacterium | reverse complement strand
CCGCCCTCGCCGGAGAACCCGGTCGTCTTCCTGGTGAAGAAGGTCCCGGGCAGAGCGAACCCGTTCGGTGCCGGCGTGACGATGGGACGTGCCGAGCACAACGACCTCGTCTTGCCGCACGCATCGGTCTCGCGGTTCCACGCCTACTTCACGCCCGACCCGACGCAGATCGCCCGGTGGAACGTCATCGACGCGGCCAGCCGCAACGGGACGCTGGTGGACGGCGTGCCCATCCAGCCCAACTCGCCGGCGTCGCTCGGCGGCGCGACGCGCCTCAACGTCGGCGAGATGGCGCTCACCTTCCTGTCGCCGACGGCGTTCCTCCGCTGGCTGACGAAGGTGGTGGACGCGGTCTAGTTCCGGGCGTGGTTCCCGGGCCACCGTAGGTCAGCCGTCCGTCCGGCCACCGCACGGCCCCGTAGCGCGCGGGTGCATCCGCGAACGGCGCGACACCCCGCTCCTCCTCGCAGACCCAGCGGTCCCACGGAACGCGGCACAGCCCGCGCATCGTCGCGGCGCCGGGCGCGGCTGCCGGGACGCCGGTCCCCATCTCCGAGCCGGGTGGAGGATGGTCGGCGTAGACCTCGCCGAACCACTGGAGCCCATCGGCCTCGGTGAAGGCCGAGGACCAGATCTCCGGCGAGAAGGCACCCAGCCAGCGGTCGTCCATCCATGCCCACCACGCTCCGTCCACGAGGACGAGGCCCAGCGTGACCTCGGTCCCCACGCGCGCGGAAAACGAGTCTCCCGGATGGACGTCGGTGAAGGCGTCGGCCCAGCCGCAGCCGTCGTAACAGGTGCGCTGCCCTGCGGCCCAGGCGAAGACGAAGAGGTGCGGATCCGCATCGCCGTGGTCCGCCGGCGAGACGCGGATGCCGAGCTCGGCCGCGTGGCGGGGCGAGGTCCCGAGCTGCGCCGACAGCTCCACCAGCGCATGCTCTCCCGGGACGACGCGCGGACGGGTGACGAGCATCCGGGCGGCGAGGCCGCGGCTCGGTCCGCTCCAGCGCGCTCCGGCCCGCGTCCAGCGCTGGCCTGCGTCCGCCGCCGTATCTCCGGCGGCTGCGACCGGTTCGGTACCCGGCGGAGCGGGTGCCTCGGGCGCGAGGACGGGCGGAGCGACCGACGGCGAGCGCGGGACGTGGCCTCGCTGGAGTGGAGGGGCGCCGCAGCCGGCGGCGAACGCCGCGAGCATCGCGACGGTCGCGAGCCGGGCGAGCGTCGTTCTCTGCGCTACCTGGAGGTCCGCGGCGGGGGCGGCGGGGGAGGGTTGCGGAACGCCGTCTGGATCCCGCCGGTGAAGGTCCGCAGCTGCTCGATGTACTCGGCGGTGATCACCGTCCCCTCCCTGGGCTCGAACCCCTGGGAGCCGCCGGTTCCGCTCACCAGAGCGAGCTGGCGCGCGCGATCGATGTCCTGATCGAGCTGCACCACGCCTCCGTCCGCTCCGCCCACCGGTACCACCGAGTAGCCGACCGCGGAGTACGCCGGCGGGACGCCGGGGAGATTGGGAGGGTACGGGTCGCGTGGGTCCGGGTCTCCGGGAGGGTTGTACTTGCCGACGCAGTCGTTCTGCCAGCAGTAGTACCCCGCGGGCGGTGAGGACGCGTACCGCCTGAAGATGGAGAAGAGATCCGTCCACTCGTCGGCGCTGCGCACCGGCCCGATGATCCGCTCGACCAAGGGACGCTTCACCTCGCGCCCGTCGCGCTGGTCGAACACCCGGAAGATGACGAAGGAGTACGCGCTCAGCCCGGTGGATCTGTCGGTCCCTTCGGGCACGGCGATGAAGACGTAGTAGGCACGCGCCGGGAAGAAGTTCCGGTAGAACTCGATCGACTCCTGGACGCTGTACTGCTTCAGATCCTCGCCCTGCGGAGAGTTCGGCGGGTGCTTCCAGTCGCCGGTCGTACGACAGGCTCCGGCGATGAGCGCCACAAGCACCGCGAACGTCCCGAGCGACACCCTGAACGTCTGCATCGAACCCCCTCAGTCGAACAGCACGACCTCCTGCGACCAGCGCTCCCCGCGTCGCAGCCACTCGACGCGCTCGTCCCTCAGCGCCA
Source organism: uncultured Myxococcaceae bacterium (assembly GCA_964507515.1). Lineage (GTDB taxonomy): Bacteria > Myxococcota > Myxococcia > Myxococcales > Myxococcaceae > RPRB01. Next base: position 7,151 of record CAZDSB010000437.1, on the reverse strand, counting down.
CGCTCGGCGCAGCCCCCGACTCCACCCTCCGGGCCACGGCCGAGAGGAACCGGCCGACCCGATCGTCCGGCAACTCTGCCAGAGAGGCGATCACCGCGCGAGCCCCGGCCTGAACGAACGCCTGCGGGAGCGACCAGGTGGCGTCTCGGTAGTGGGAGCCGGTCGCTGCGCGGCAGGCACCCAGCAGCACCACCGGGGCGCGCTGGAGCCGGAGGTCGCGGATGTCGGAGGCGGAGAGCGCGTAGGTCCCGCTCCGGTCGGGGCTGAGGACCAGCACCGCTCCGTCGGGGGCCGCGGCGTCCACGATCCCGTGCACCTCGAAGTCGACGAGGTCCGCCCCTTCCAGCAGCGCCCGGACCCGCGAGGGCGTCGCCTCGGGGCCTTCGAGGACCTCCCAGCCCCGAACGGAATCTGCACGGCCTCCGAGCGGCGGGAGCTGGAGATCGGCCGGCGCGAGCGCACCGCGGACCAGTAGGCGCTCCTGGAACCGCGAGGGGCCCGCCGGCCGGGAGGGGCCGACCCGGAGGCTCCAGGCCTGGTCCGCCGGGAGCCAGCGGGGCAGATCGAGGAACCCCGTCGGCGCGAGCACGCTGATCGCCGGGCAGGCGGGATCCAGGGTGGGAGGCGCTCCGGGCGGGCCGCCCTCGAGGCGAGGCTGGACCTGCTGCGACACCGCGCCGCTGCGGCCCACCGTGGCGAACCCGAGTCTGCGGCCGTCGGCGACGACGGCCAGCGCGCAGCTCTCCGGCACCGACGTGCCGAGCATCTGCGCCGCGAGGGAGAGGGCGTCCTTGCCGCGGGATTCGCGGAGCAGCTGCAGCCCCACCGAGCGTCCTGCGCGCGCGATCTGGTCGTCCGCGCCGGTCACTTGGCGTTCGCGCGCGAGCAGCTCCCGGAACCTCGCGAACGTTCCCTGCCGGCCGTCCTCGGCGTCGAGCATCACGCGCAGCGCGTCGACCGTGAGGTGCTCGACCGGAGCGGTGGCGGTTGCGGCGGCCTGGTCCAGCCGCTCTCGCGCGTGGGTGCGGTCCTCGGAGCTCCCGCTCAGAACCGCCAAGTCGGTCTCGATCTCGGCCCGGAGGCCGAGGTTCGGGTGCTCGCACGCGGGGATGGAGCCGAGGGAGGCGCGGGTGGCGCGCTCGTCGCCGCGCCGGACGTAGGCCTGGGCGAGGGACAGTGCGCTGTACTCGCGCGTCGCGCAATCGGCGCTGCTCAGGTGGTCCGCCTCGTCGAACTGGGCGCGGGCGAGCGCCACCCGGTCGGCATCGGCGTTGGTCGCACCCGCATGGAGGAGGAGACCGCGGTCCCGGGCCGGATGCGGAGCTTTCTCGGCCTCGGCGCGGGAGGCCTCGAAGACCCGCTGCGCGTCCGCGGGGCGGCCCGCGTACGCGTAGGTCTGTGCCAGCTCGTAGGAGAGGTTCCAGCATTCCCCGGACAGCGTGTCGTCGCGGCACACCCCCTCGGGGATGGACCGGGCGAGCCGCTCGGCCTCCGCGAGCCGTCCAGCGTCCCGCTCCACACGCACGCGCGAAGTGAGCAGCCGCAGATCCCAGAACGGATCGTGGATTCGCTCCACCACCCGCGCGAGCCTTCCGTCGCGGAAGGGAAACTCCCACTCCCGCGAGAGGATGAAGAGCGCCTGATCCTCCTGCCCCGCGCCGTCGGCCTCGGCGAGCAGGGTGTCGCGCAGCGCGGGCGGCGAGGAAGCGGCAAAGTCGCGGAGGCGCGGCGCCAGTGCGGCCCGCCGGGCGTTGCTCCGCGCCGCGGTCCGCGTCACCCACTCCTCCAGGCGGTGCGCCCCGCCGATCCCGTCGAGTTGCCGCGCAAGCGGGAGGAGCTTCTCCACCGCAGCCCGGTCGGGCGCGAAGGCGAGCGCGGTGTAGAGCTGGAAGCGGAACGTGCCTGGGTAGCTCCTCACGAGCTGCGGATCCGGCAGCGTTCCCTCAAGCAGCGCCCGCCGCGCCGCCTCCACCTGCTCCGAGCCCGCCGTGCGGGTCTGCACGTTGCGCTCGAGCGCGGCGACGGTTCGTGCCGCCTCGTCCTTCCACCCGCCCAGGGCGACCCGGCTCGCCTCGCGCATCGACTGGAGCCCGGCGCGCGGCAGACCGAGCCGCTCGAGGGCGAGCGCGCGGTTGAACTCCACCGGCGCGAACGACGGATCGAGCTCGTGCGCCCGATCGAAGGCCTCGAGCGCAGCCTCGAGGTTCCCGCTGTCCATGAGCGCGAGGCCGAGGTCGTTGAGCGAACCGACGTTCCGGGGCGCGCGCCGCAGGTAGCTGAGCGCCTGGGCGTACTCGCCCTGCACCAGCGCCGCGGTTCCCAGGGCCTGCCAGTTCCCGTCCTCCTCCAGCCTGGCCAGCCCCTTCAGGGGGACCGGCGCGGAGGTCCCGCGCTGCACCACGTAGGGGCGGTACTCGCGCGCTCCGGCGTAGCTCGGCCATCCCGAGGTGCGCCGCGTGTCCAGCGAAGCGAGGAGGGTGGGCAGCCCGGACCGGGAGGCGTTGACGCGAAAAGCAAGCACGAGCGCCGCGGAGATGGCGACCGCGCCCACCACGGCCATCCACGCCGCTCGCCGGGGATGGGCGCGCCGGGTGGCGGCGATGACCGCAGCCGAGAGCTCCGGGACGGGACCGGCGCGCTGCTCCCGGGCCTGCTCGGCCAGGGCGGACAGCTGCATGAGGCCGTGCATCTCCTGCTGGCAGCGGGCGCAGACCAGGAGGTGCCGGCGGAACGCGGACGCATCCTCGGGCGTGAGCTCGCCGTCGACGAACGGGCCCAGCTGGTCGCACCGCACCGGACCGCCGCTGTGGTCCTCGGGCGTCATGTCCCCACCTCCTCCCGGCCGCCCAGGAGCAGCACCCGGAGCTTCCGTCGCTCCCGGAGAAGGCGCGTTCCGACCGTGTTCTGCGGGATGGCGAGCGTCGTGGCGATGTCCTTGTACGAGCGGCGCTCGAAGGCATGCAGGGTGAAGACCTCGCGAAACTCGGGCTCGAGCCGGTCCACGGCCGCCCGGAGCTGCTGGACGTCGATGCGAGTCCACGCCGGAGCGTCCGCCGGGGGCGAGTCCTGGGTCAGCGCCGGCGCCTCCGGAACCTCGCCCAGCTGCTCTCGCTCGCGCTTGCGGAAGAGGTCGATCATCCGCCGGTGGAGGATGGTGACCAACCAGGCCTGGAGATTCTCCACCGACGCCAGCCGGTCCCCTGCCACGAGCGCGCTCTCCAGGCTGTCGTGCACCACGTCGGCCGCGTCCGCTTCCGACGCACACATCCGCCGCGCCAGGACGAGCAGGACGGGCCGGAGCGCGACGACGGCCGCCCGCAGTGTGGGATCCAATGTCGGTGGACTGCGGAACTTCGACGGCGCCGGAATGGCGCGACCGTGCCACCGTGCCGGAACGACGGTCAAGGCATCCGTATGCAGTGTGACGGTCGGCCTCATGTCCCCATGAGGAGTCGGCCGACCACCCGAAATCTTCCCCCGCACCAGGGGGACGCCGGAGGAACCCCCCGCGCAGGAGCCGCCGCCGGCCAGGCTCAGGCCGGGGGGCGCTCGAACCGGTACCCCAGACCTCGCACCGTGAGGATGTAGCGGGGCTCCTCGGGGTCCGGCTCGAGCTTCTGGCGGAGCTGGCGGACGAAGGTGTCCACCGTCCGGGGGGTTCCCTCGTAGTCGAGGCCCCAGGCTCCGGAGAGCAGCTCTTCCCGGGAGAAGGTGCGGCCGGGGTTCGAGACCAGGTGGGCCAGCAGCTTGAACTCCTGCGCCGTGAGGTCCACCGGCGCGTCGCTCCGGGTCACGGCCCGGGTGCCGAGGCTCACCGCCACGTTCCCGAAGCGGACGACCTCGCCGTCGTCTCCCCAGCGGCGGCGGAGCACCGCCTTCACCCGGGCCATCAGCTCGGCCACGCCGAACGGCTTCACCACGTAGTCGTCCGCGCCGAGGTCGAGCCCGAGCACCTTGTCCCGTTCCATCCCCTTCGCGGAGAGCACCAGCACCGGCGTCCTCAGCCCGCGGGAGCGGAGCTGGCGGAGGACCTCGTACCCGTTCAGCCGCGGCATCATCACGTCGAGCACGATGAGATCCGGAGCATCCGAGATCGCCAACTCCAGGCCGTGGGCGCCATCCTGTGCCTGCAGGACCTCGTATCCTTCATAGCGAAGGTTCATCGACACGCCGGTGAGGATGGACAGGTCGTCTTCCACCACCAGGATGCGAGGCTTCTGCTGGCTCACGCCCGGGCCTCTCGCGCTGCAGGCAGGTGGATGGTGAAGATGCTTCCCTTGCCGAGCTCGCTGCGGACGGTGAGCTTGCCGCCGTGGGCCTCGATGATGCGCCGGCTGATGGAGAGGCCCAGGCCCGAGCCCTCGGTCTGCCGCGTCAGCAGATTGTCCACCCGGTAGAACCGGTCGAACACGCGCTTCCGGTCGCGCTTGGCGATGCCCACGCCGTGGTCCTCCACCTCGATGTCCACGCCGCCATTCCTGGCCTCGGCGCGAAGCTCGATGCGCTTCTCACCACCCGAATACTTGTAGGCGTTGTGGAGGAGGTTGAGGAGCGCGCCGGCCAGCGCTTCTCCATCTCCCTCCACCACCGGGAGCGGCTCGGCGACCTGGCAGGAGAGCTGCACCTGGCTGTCCAGCCGCTGTGCCCGGAAGGCATCGAGCGAGGCGTCGACGATCTGCTGCGCCGTCAGGCGGTCCTTCCGGTAGCGCTGCCGTCCCGACTCGAGGCGCGCCCAGTCCAGCACGCGCTCGATCATCGCCGAGAGCCGTTCCGTCTCCTTCTGGAGCAGCTCCAGCACCTCCTGGGTCTGGGCCGGTTCCTTGACCCGGCCGAGCGCCAGGGTCTCGATGAACATCCGGATCGAGGTGAGCGGCGTCCGGAGCTCGTGGCTCACCAGGCTGACGAAGTCCGTCTTGAGGCGGGACAGGCGCGCCTGGAGGTAGAGCGCCCGCGCCGTGTACACGACCCCGACCACCAGCGTCGCGTAGAAGGCCCCGAGCAGCCCGGCGTAGACCAGCCGGTTCCGGGTGGAGGCAAACGCCACCGGGTCACCGGCCTCCGGCATGGCCCGGAGCTGGAATTCCTGGAGCGGGGCAGGCAGCGGCCGCTCGGCGAGCGGTGTCACCTCCAGGGCATTCCTGGCCCCAGGAACTCCGCCGATGAACTTACCCACCAGCCCCGGCCGGACGGGCTGGATGGGCGTGAGCTCGAACCGGACCTGCTCACCCTTTCCCCGGAGGTCCTGACCGGTCTGGGCGAGCAGCAGCTCGAGCGCATCGTGCGTGAGCTCGGCCCCCATCACCCCCTCCTGCGTGCGCATCGCAACGATGAGCACCGGGCCGGCAGGCCCGGGGAGGCTGAGGTAGCTCGGCCGCTCGGGCAGGAACGAGAGCTGGCTCCGGAGGGGCGTGAGGGCGGCGACCAGGTCCGTGTCGCTGGACTCGAGAACGTCCCGGACCAGCCGGAACCCCGGTCCGGAGAGCATCTGCCCCGACGGGGCGACGACGTGGACGCCCCCGTCGACCCGGGTGACCGTGCTGGCGTCCAGGGCCTGCCGGAACCGGGCGGCGAGGGTGTCCAACCGCTCCTGCCAGACGGCTGCGAGCCGCTTCTCGACGGCCGCCCGCTCGTTGAGGATGGCCACCACGCCCAGGCCGGTGAGGCCCGCGGACGGCACCGCCACCAGCACCATCAGGAGGGCGAACGTCCGCCGGAAGCTCAACAGCTCGATGGGGACGGACCGGGGCATGACCGGGTGAGCAGATTAATCGCCCCGGGGTCGCGTCTGCCCTCTCACGAATGAACAGACCCCTCGTGGCAAGGGCTTCCCGGGCCCGGCTGGCAACCCCACCTTCCGACCCAATTTGACCCTGGGAGCCTGGCCGGCAGCTACGCCGGCGCGCGGGCGGGACGGACGACGAGAGACATGCGGAGTGCTGGGCGGTGGTGGGTTGCGGCGACGGCAGCGGCGGCTGCGCTGATGGGCGCCATTGCGTGCAACGACGGCGTGAGCGGAGGACCCGACTCGGGGCCGGACTCGGGCTTGCCCGATGGCGGGCTCCAGTGCGGATTCCTGTTCGCCTGTCCCGACGGCGGGGACGGAGGCCCGCCCGATTCCGGAACGCCACCGGACGCGGGGGGGATTGACCCGACACGTCCGACGGTCCGCGCCATCGATCCACCGGACGGGTACACCTTCGTGGGTCGCGACACGGCAGTGAAGGTCGACGTGAACCTTCCCAACGTGGGCGAGGGCGTGGACGAGACCACGCTCACCTCCGACAACGTCCGGCTGCTCCGCGCCTCGGACATGATGCCCATCGAGTCCACGGTGAACACCACCGGCGGGGGTGACGCGATCGTGCTCCAGCCGCACGTGGTCCTGGACGCGCGGACCAGCTACGTCTTCCAGCTCTCGGACCGGGTGAAGGACCAGGGCGGCCACCAATTCTATCCGTTCATGAGCACCTTCTCGACCGGCGACTTCACCAACCTCAAGGTCGACCCGCGCTACCGCTACGCCGTGACCGACCCGCCGGTCTGGAACGGGACGCCGATCGACAGCCTGCTCTTCGGGCCGGACGGGAAGCTCTACGGAACGGACCTCCTCGGCATCGTGCGGCGCTGGACCCTCGCGCCCGACGGAACGCTCACCAACGAGGAGCAGTGGGCCGACCTCGCCGGCCGGACCCTCATCGGCATCGCCTTCCAGCCGGACGACCCGAACACCTTCTGGGTCACCACCAACGCGCCGGTCTACATCCAGCCCGCGCCCGACTGGACCGGCACGGTGACGAAGGTCACCATCGATCCCGCCCAGCCCGGCTTCGTCGCCACCTGGGTGGACATGGTCAGTGGCCTTCCCCGCTCGGCGAAGGACCACATGACCAACAGCCTCGCCTTCGGGCCGGACGGGGCGCTCTACGTCACCCAGGGAAGCACCACCGCCTCGGGAGCCCCGGACCCTACCTGGTACAACCGGAGCGAGCACTTGCTCTCGTCCGCCCTGCTGCGGATCGATCTCAAGCTCCTCACCGAGCCCATCAACGTGCAGACCGAGCCGCTCCCGCCGCCCGGGCCTCCGCCCGACGGAGGCGAGGATGCGGGACCGCCGCCGGTCTACGGGCCTCCGCTGCCCCCGTGGGACGGCG
>CAZDSB010000436.1:0-10668 GCA_964507515.1 uncultured Myxococcaceae bacterium | reverse complement strand
CGTCATCCGCGGCGGCAGCGAGCTCAAGCCCACCAGCACGGCCACGACGGTGCGCGTCCGCGGCGGAAAGCGGCAGGTGACCGACGGCCCGTTCGCCGAGACGAAGGAGCAGCTCGGCGGCTTCTACCTCATCGAGGTTCCCAACCTCGAGGCGGCTCTGGACTGGGCGGAGAAGTGTCCGTCGGCCCGTGACGGCTCCATCGAGGTCCGGCCGCTGGCGCCGGGTCCGCAGTCGTAGTCGGGAAGCCGGTCGATGCTGGCCCGCGCGATCGACCAGCTGGTGCGCCGCGAGGGCCCACGGGTCCTCGCGGGCGTCATCCGCTGGAGCGGTGACTTCGACCTCGCGGAGGAAGCCTTCCAGCTCGCGTGTGCCCAGGCGCTGGAGGCGTGGCCCGTGCGCGGGCTCCCGCGACGCCCCGGCGCCTGGCTCACCACGGTGGCCCGCCGGCGCGCGGTGGATCTCATGCGTCGCCGCCGGCCGGACGTGCCGCTCGAGCCCGGGCTGCTTGATGCGCTCGGGGTGGAGGAGGAGGAGCCCGGGCCGATCCCCGAGGTCGAGGACGATCGGCTGCGTCTGCTGTTCACGGTGTGCCATCCCGCGCTCGCTCCTGCGGCGCAGATCGCCCTCGCGCTGCGGACGCTGTGCGGACTCACCACTGCGGAGATCGCCCGTGCCCACCTCGAGCCAGAGACGACCACCGCCCAGCGGCTGGTCCGGGCGAAGCGGAAGATCGCCGAGGCACGCATCCCGTTCGAGGTCCCGCCCGCGGATCGACTGGCCGAGCGGCTCGACGGAGTCCTCAGCACCATCTACCTGGTCTTCAACGAGGGTTTCTCCGCCACCGAGGGCGAGTCGTGGATCCGGGCCGACCTGTGTACCGAGGCGATTCGCCTGGGCCGCCTGGTGGTGGAGCTCCTTCCGGCAGAGGCGGAGGCGGAGGGTCTGCTCGCGCTGATGCTCCTCCATGACGCGCGCCGGCCCTCGCGCACCGCGGTGGATGGGACGCTGGTGCCGCTCGAGGAGCAGGACCGGACGGCGTGGGACCGCGCGCTCATCGAAGAGGGGACGCGGGTGCTCGATACCGCGGTGGCCCGCGGGCAGCCAGGCCCGTACCAGCTGCAGGCCGCCATCGCCGCGCTGCACGCCCGGGCCGAGCGCCCCGGGGACACCGACTGGCCGCAGATCGCCGCGCTCTACGGAGCCCTTCTCCGGAGCACGCCCGGGCCGATCGTGGAGCTGAACGCGGCAGCCGCGGTCGCGATGGCCCACGGGGCGGAGGCGGGCCTCGTGTGGATGGAGCGGATCGAGCGATCCGGTGCGCTGGACGGCTACCACCTGCTGCCGGCGGCGCAGGCGGACCTGCTCCGGCGACTGGGGAGGGCGGAGGAGGCGAGAGCGGCGTACCGGCGGGCGCTGGCGCTGGTGCGACATCCGGCGGAGCGGAGATTCCTCGAGCGCCGGCTCACGGAGCTTGGCTGAGGAGACGTGCGCTGGTGTCTCGAACCTCGCCCCGAGGCGAGGCCAGCTCCGGAATGCCGAAACCCCTCGCGATCCCGTCCTCGCGTCCTCTCGGGGGCGCTTCTCCCTCCGAGGTCCTCTCAGCTCCCGTCGATCCCGGTCAGCAGCTCGCGGAGCACCCAGGGAAGGTCTGCCCCGGTCTCACCGAGCACGCTCAGCATCGAGTCGAGGTCGTTCTCGATGCCCCGGAAGCGGCGTCGCAGAGCGACCATCACCCGGGCGCGCGCGGCGCTCAGCGCACGCGAGACGGTGGACTTGTGCGTCCCCACCCGCCGGCCGATCTCCTCGAGGGTGAGCCCCTCCAGGACGTAGAGCGCGAGGAAGTGACGGGTGCGCGGCTCGAGCGTCGCCAGCGCCTCTACCAGCGCGTCCTGCACCGCCGCCTGCTCCGAGCGCCGGAGCAGGGACAGCTCCGGATCCGGTCCGGGCGCCGCGAGCTCGGCGAGGACCCGCAGCTCCTCCTCTCCCTGCGGCATCGCCTCGAGCAGGTTCAGCGCGACCCGCATCAGCACCGCGCGGAGAAACGGATCGAGCCCTCCGCGTCCCTGGTACTCGGCGAGCTTCGGCACCCGGGGGCCGACCAGGAGCCGCTCGCGCGTGCGCTGCAGAACCTCGGCCCGCAGCTCGTCGTCGGGTCGGAGCCTCCGGAGCGCCCGGGGAAGCAGCGCACGGAGCCGCGCATCCAGCAACTCCAGCGCCGGGCCCTGTCCCTCCAGCGCCGCGGCGACCAGGTAGAGGTCCGCCACGTGAACGGGAACGCGCTCGGGATCGAGCGCCGGCCGGCGTCGAGAGAGGAAGTGGAGGAACGCCGGGGGGTCCACGTGGAGCGCTGGATGCGCTCTTCGCGCCTGCTCCAGCGCACGCCGCTCATGAAGCAAGAGTGATGCGCCTTCGCCCGGGGATGGCCCGCCCAGGCGCCAGGTCCCCCCTCGACTGCGCAGTCTGCCCGAGTCGCGGGAGGTTTGGTGCAACCGATGCAGCGAACGCGCTCGGCCACGCCGCAGACCGGCCAGGCGAGGGGGCCCTCCTCGCACACAGAGCGCTACACGGGTTCCCCCTGTTGGCCCTCGTGCAAACCCTGCCGCGTGAGGATGGGGAGTGTCGGGAGGAGGACGGGCGTGGGCGCGCAGGTGCTGGTGGTGGAAGATGAGGCGGACCTCCGGTCGTCGCTCGTCGAGCTACTCACCATCTGGGGCTACCGGGTGTACTCAGCGCGCGACGGACGGGAGGCTCTCGATCGCCTGCGTGCCGGACAGGAGCCCGTGCTGATGCTCCTCGACCTCCAGATGCCGGTCATGGACGGCGACGCCCTGCTCGCCGAGGTGTCGCGGCACCCGCCGGGCCGGCCGCTGCGGATCATCGTGCTCTCGGCGAACATCGACGTGCGGCGCCGCGAGGGTCACGACCACGTGGCGGCAGCGCTGAACAAGCCAGTCCCCCCCGAGCGCCTCCACCGGGCAATCGACGCCCAGGTCCACGCCCTGGAGTGACAAGCCCTGCGCTTTCGGGCTGTTGACCGTCGCCCACCGTGGGGCTGCGATGTCTCCACAGCGGCGCCTGGCGCGGAGAGGGGGGTGGGCTCCGGACGGCAGTTGGCTTAGAGACTGGCGTCGTGCAGCAGACCGGACAGCCCACCCCTCCGGCCCCGGGCCGGCTGGCCTTCTTCCGGGCGGCGCTCGGCCTCGGCGTCACCGCCTTCGGCAGCAGCCAGCGCATGCAGGCACCGCTCGAGGCCGCCCTGGTGGGCGATCACCGGTGGATGACCGAGGACGAGCACGCGGCGATGCTGCGGACGCTCGAGCTCTTCCCCGGCGCTCCCTCGGCCAACACCCTCGCCGTGGTGGGACAGCGCGTCGGCGGCTGGACCTTCTCGCTGCTCGGGTACCTCGGCTTCGTGCTGCCGGGCATCCTGGTGACCGCGGCCGTCGCGTGGCTGTACGTGCAGTTCGATCTCGGCAGCCGCCTCGAGCCCTTGTTCCGTGGGTTCGGAGGCGCGGCGGTCGGAGCCATCCTGGCGCTCACCCTGCGCCGGGTGCGTGGTTCGGTGCACTCCCGGTGGCAGATGGCCGTCGCCGGCGCAGCCCTGCTCCTCACCGTGGCGGGGAAGGCCTCGCCGACCGAGGTGGTGCTCCTCGGCGCGGCCACCGGGCTGGCGATCGAGATCGGGTTCCTGCGCCGCCGGCGCTCGAGAGCCCCGACGACTCCTCCGCCCCCTGCCGAAGGGGCGAGCACGGTGCGCTCGGTCCTCCTCGCAGGGCTGCCCGTCCTCGCCGCCATGCACGTCACCGGGCTCGACGCCCAGGTCGTCGAGGCGCTCGTGCTCTACTTCCGCACCGGGCTCGGGGCGTACGGCGGAGGCGTCGCGATCATCCCTCACCTGAGCGAGCGGCTGGATGCGCTGGACTGGATGACGCGCCGCCAGCTCGCGGACGGAGTCTCGGTGGCGCTGCTCACGCCGGGCCCCGTCCTGCTCCTCGCGACCTTCGCCGGGTACGTGCATCACGGCTGGTCCAGCGCGGTCGGATCCACGCTCGCCCTGCTCGCCGCGCCGTGGGCGCTGGTGCAGCTCGCCGGAGGATGGCTCGCCCGCGTCCGGGAGCACCCCTTCGTCCAGGCCGCGGCCAGCGGGCTCCTGCCGGCGGTGGTGGGCCTGATGGGCTCCGCGGCGGTGGTGCTCGGCGGAAGCTTCCACGACCCGGTCAGCCTGGCGATCGCCGGAGCCGCGGCGCTGACCCTCGTTCGCTACGATCTCAATCCGGCATGGATCGTCGCCCTGGGGGGCGTGCTCCGCGTCGCCCTCCACTGGGTGGGCGTATGAGCCGGAACGGTTCCGCGCGCCGCATCCTGCTGGTGGAGGATGACACCGCCATCCGCGAGGCGCTGGACGAGGTCCTGGGCGAGCTCGGGTACGACGTGGTGTCCGCCCCCGATGGGCGGGGAGGCCTCCAGCTCGCCGCCGCGGAGCCCGAGCCCTGTCCCATCCTGCTCGACTGGCGGATGCCGGTGGTCGACGGCCCGGAGTTCCTCCGCCGATTGCGCGAGCTGCCCCGCGGCGCGGAGTTTCCGGTCATCCTCTCCACCGCCGACCGCTCGGCCACGGCGGTGGCGATGGGCGATCAGGTGGCCGCGGTGCTCAGCAAGCCGTTCGATCTCGACTCGCTGCTCTCGGTGCTCGCGCGGATCTCACCGCGCGCGACCGGCTAGAAGTTCCCGGCGAGGCTCAGCGCGCCGCCGCCCGGAAGCGCCATCGCCCCGAAGCGGACACCGGGCTTGCTCCGGACCTCGGCGTTGTGCTCGCGGATGAGGCCGATGAGCTCGTCACGCGAGACCGGGTGCGCGCTGTATGCGCTCGAGGCGATGCCGAGCACCGCGCCACCGAGGACGAGGCCACCCGACCAGTAGAAGCGGCTGCGCAGCTGGTCGTCGCGGTCGTCCCAGCAGTGGAGGTCTCCCGGCGCGCAGCTGTGGACCGCGAACGCGCTCAGGCCGACCGCGATGCCGGAGACGAGGAGCAGCGCGCTGCCCACGCCCATCATCCGCTTCGCGGCGACGCGTCGCTCGTACTCCTCGGCCAGGTCGTTGCGGCCCAGCGCGAGATAGAGCGAGCGGCCCGAGAGCGGTCGCTTGTCCGGGCCCATCACCGGCACCTGCACCATCGGACCCCAGCCGTGGTTCCCCTCCACGTGCTGCGGCCGCCACTCGAGGCGGATCAGCCGGTCATCCACCAGCGCGGTCTGCTGCTGCGGCGGGGACGGCCGGGCCTTCTTCACCTTTGCGGGCGGCGCGGCCGGCGGGGGCGCAGAGCCGAGGTCCGCCTCACCACCCACCGTGGGCGCCAGGCTCGGCGGAACCAGCACGGCACCCGGGGGCAGCCGCGGGCCCGCCTGGGGCACGTCGCTCACCGCAGGCGGCTGGGTCACGGTCGGCGCCGGCTGCGCGCCGCCCGCCGGCGCGGCCTGCTGCGGAGCGGGGGCCGGAGCCTGGGCGGCGGGGGCCTGTGCGGCTGGAGCCGCGACCGCGGCCCCGGTGGCTGCTCCGGCGGCGGCAGGCGGGGCGTACGCCGGCGGTGCGTACGTGGGCTGCTGAGGCGCCGGCGCAGCCTGCTGCGGCGCCGGGGCCGGAGCCTGGGGAGCGGCGACTGCGGCGCCGGTGGCTGCTCCGGCTGCCGCGGGGGCTGCGTAGGCCGGAGGCGCGTACTGCGGCGCAGGCGCGACCTGCTGCTGCGGCGCATACTGCGGGGCGGGCGCGGCCTGCTGAGGCGCCGGGGCGACCTGCTGCTGGGGCGCGTACTGCGGCGCAGGCGCGACCTGCTGCTGCGGCGCATACTGCGGGCCGGGCGCGGCCTGCTGAGGCGCCGGGGCGACCTGCTGCTGTTGCGGCGCGTACTGCGGGGCGGGCGCGGCCTGTTGAGGCGCCGGGGCGTACTGCTGCTGCTGCGGCGCGACCTGCTGAGGCGCGGGCTGGGCCGGCACGTACGCCGGGGGCGGAGGAACCGACTGGACGGGGATGCCCTGGGCGGGAGCGCCCTGATCCGCGAGAGCCCGGACCGGGAACCCTCCGAGCGCGGCGACGAGCAGCGATGCCACCGCCTGCTGGACGATGGGGGTACGGCGCGCAGTCACGGGGAAGCCCTCCTCTACGTATCGGCCGGAGACCGTGGGACGGCCCCGGTCGGCGCAATATTCATCCCCCTCGACGGCAATGACACTCCGAATGCCGCGCCGCCACCAGGGGGGCTCTCCACCCAGACGCGTCCCTGGTGCGCCAGCACGATCTCCCGGACAATCCACAGTCCGAGACCCATCCCCGACTGGGTCTCCGCCAGCCGCCCCCGCTCGAATCGCTCGAAGATCCGGTCCTGTTCCTCCGGGGGAATGCCAGGGCCATGGTCCACGACCCGGACAGTGGGCCCGGAGTTGCAGTCCACCTGCACTTCCACCGGGCTTCCGTCTCCGTACTTCAGCGCGTTGGCCACGAGGTTGGTCAGCACCTGGTCCAGTCGCTGGCGGTCCGCCAGCGCCGGCACCGGGGTCGGAGCGGCCAGGGTCAGGGTGCTCCCGACGCGCGCCGCCTCGTCGGCGAAGCGCTGCACCACCTCCGCCGCGAGCTCCTTCACATCGATCGGCTCGAGGTCGAGCACCAGCTTCCCGCCGGACATCCTCGAGACATCCAGCAGCTGATCCACCAGCGTCGCGAGGCGCTCGCCCTGGGTCCGGATGCGCTCCAGCCTCGGACCCAGCGAGCTGCCCGCCCCGGAGCGACTCGCCTCGCGCTCCAGGGCGGAGATGGTGAGCTTGAGGGAGGTGAGGGGAGTCTTCAGCTCGTGCGAGGCGACAGAGAGGAAGTCGTCCCGCTTGCGAACGGCGTCCCGTGCCTCGCGGTACAGCCGCGCGTTCTCCACCGCGAGCGCGGCCCGGGCTGCGAGGTCCTCGACGAGCGTCAGGTCCGCGGCGTCGTAGCGACGACCCGACTCCGCGTGCACCAGGGTGATGACGCCGAGGATGCGGCCCCGGGCGATGAGCGGGGCGATGATCGCCGAGCGGAGCCCGAGGTCCCGGATGATCGCGAGGTGCTCGTCGTCCCTCGCCGAGCGGGCCAGGAGCTCGTCCGGGATCTCCTGGTAGAGCTCCGGGCGCCCGGTGCGCAGCACCTCCGGGAGGCCGAACCGCTGGGTCCAGTCGAGCGGGTATCGCTCTCGCAGCTCCCGGGCCCGGGACATCTTCGAGGGGTCCACGTGGGCCACCGCGAGCTGCTCGCTCTTTCCCTCGCCCTGGAGCATCTCGATGCCGCACCAGTCGGCCAGACGTGGCACGGCGAGCGCGGCGAGCTTGCGCAGCGTCTCCTCGTAGTCCAGCGACGCGATCAGCGCGTCACTGGCCTCGGCCAGGAACTTGAGCTTCTCCTCCCGCCGCTGCTCGCTGGAGATGTCCTGCACCAGCGCCACGAATCCGTCCACCGCGCCCGAGCGCGTCCGGAGCGGCATCAGCTGGCTCCGCACCCGCCGGACGCCCGTGGGGTACGGCATCCACAGCTCGTACTTCACCTCCGCGCCACCGAGCGCCCGCTCCACGTGCTCGCGCACCGTCTGGTACCCGTTCGGCCCCATCACCTCCAGGAGGGTCCGGCCGACGATCTCCTCCGGAGATCGACCGAACCAGGTGCGGTAGACCTCGTTGGCGAAGCGGTAGCGGAGGTCCTTCCCCACCAGCGCGATCAGCGCCGGCACGGCATCGGTGATGATCTGCATCCGCGCCTGATGCTCGGCCAGCGCCTCCCGGGCCTGGGTGAGGGCGCTCACCTTCGCCTCGGCATCGAGGCGTGCCGCGTGCTCCCGCGCTGCGGCAGCGTCGCGCTCTGCCTCCACCTGGCGCCGCGCGGTGACCTCCTCCACGAATCCGCACACCGCCACCACCGAGTCTCCGCTGGTCACCGGGTGGTACTCGCAGCGGAAGGTTCGTCGCTCGCCGTCGACGGCTCCCGTCTGGAGAACGACGTCACGCAGGACCTTCCCGGTGCCGAACACCTCTCGCAGCACCTCGAGGAGGCCCTGGACACCGACCTCCTCGGCGACGACGGAGCGCACGTCCTGGCCGAGGTGCGCCTCGATGCTCCGCCCGTTCATCCGGGCCATCGCCGCGTTGACCAGGACGAACCGGAAGTCCCGGTCCACGATCGCGACGCCGAGTGGCGCCTCGCGGACCGCGAGCTCCAGCGCTGCCTCCAGGCTCAGCGTCCCGTCCGGACCTGGAGGGGGACGCACCCGGACATCGGATCCCAGCACGTGGAATTGCGTAACAGACGCCGCACGGTGGGAGGCGGGTCCTCGGCCTGCGTTCTGTTCACCGGGTGGCGAATCCGGCCGTCGCCCGCGCGCAGACGCCGGGTCCGCTCACTTTCCGAACAGTCCCTGGAGCCGCTTCCGGGCTTCCTCCGCGGCCTGCTGCCGCATTTTCTCGGCATCGGACTGGGCCTTCTGCTCGCCGGCCGAGGCCGGAGGCTGCTCGGTTCCCGCTCCACCGGAGCCACCGAGGGCGCCGCCGAGGATTCCGCCCGCGGCCTTGCCGATGTCCGACTCGCCGAGGATTCCCTTGAGCGCGTTGCCGCCCGCGAGCTTGGCGATGGTGAGCGCCGCTGGCTTGATGTCCAGCCCCGTGATCTGCGGCGCCCAGGCCGGACCGCCGAGGCCGAGCGCGACCGGGATGGGCTCGGTCGGTGTCACCTTGCCTCCGGTGAGCGTCTTGATGGTCGCGGGCGTGAGCGCCACCGTCCCCGCGAGCGCGAGGGTCCCCGACAGCCCCACGCTGCCACCCAGGTTGATGTCGGCCTGGGGCAGCTTGATGTCGAGGGGCTTGGTGAGCTTCGCCATCCCGTTGTCCACGGTGAGGGCGATGCCGACGTTGTCCCCCAGCGGCGTGCGGCCGCTCGTCTCTCCCAGCCCCTTGCTCGCGAAGGGCAGCGCCTTCGCCAGCGGCCCGGCGACGGCCGAGACGAGGTCCGCCCCGAGGAAGGCGCCGTGCTTGAGGTTGCCGTCGATCTTCCCGTCCACGGTCTTCTC
Source organism: uncultured Myxococcaceae bacterium (assembly GCA_964507515.1). Taxonomy (GTDB): domain Bacteria; phylum Myxococcota; class Myxococcia; order Myxococcales; family Myxococcaceae; genus RPRB01. The sequence goes on along the minus strand of CAZDSB010000436.1, from coordinate 1,594 downwards.
CACCGCCTGGAGCGTCGTGCCTTTCCCGGCGAGCGCGATGCTCCCGTCGAAGATCCCGGCGAACGCCTTGCCCTTGCCTCCGAAGGTGAGCGCCTGCCCGAGGTCGAGGCTCTTGACCGCGAGCTTCACGTCCCACGGCTTCTCCACCGGTCCGAGCCGGACGCTCGTTCCGTCGAGCCGGACCTGCCCGCCCGCGGCGTCCATACTGAAGCGGTCCACCTTGACCAGGTCGTCCTGCATGGTGGCGTCGAGCACGAGGTTCCTCCACGGCACCTTGTGGAAGACCAGCGAGGCGATCTCGGCGTGGATCTTTCCCCGGTATCCGTCGAAGCGGTGCGGGTCTCCCGGGGGAGGCGGCGGAGGCGCCTTCGACGAATCCGTCTCGAGGAGCAGCGCATCGGCGTCCAGCTTCGGAGCCTTGGCCTCCAGCGCGAAGGTGGTGGTGGCGCGCTTGCCCTCGCCTTGCAGCTCGACCGAGGCCGTCCCGCTCAGCGTGTCCTCGAGGACGTGGAGCGTCCACTGATCGAGCTTCACCCGCGTGGTGCCCCCGCGGCTCGCGCTCCCCTTGAGCGAGAGCGCCATGGGGCGCCCGGGAGGCTTGTCGAGGAGCATGCCGGGGCGCAGGTCGGCACCGGCCAAATCCAGGTCGGCGTCGAAGCGGTACGCGTTCTTCCCTGCTCCCCGGAGGTGCGTCACCAGCGTCATCGGCGCCCCTGCCGCCTTCGTCAGCTGCTGCGGGATGGCCAGCCGCACGGGCGTGAAGTCCAGCGTCACGTCCAGCGTCGGCGCCGCCTGGGTCCCCGAGCCCCGGATGGTGAGGCCAACGGGCCCTGCAGCCTGTCCCTTGAGCGCCTTCGCCAGCGCCGGGAAGGAGCGGGCCATCACCGCAGGATCGAGGTCGTGTCCGACGATCTCGAAGCCCTCGATGCTCGGTTTGTCGCTTGCGAGCGCCTTCACCTTCCCGTGCCCGGTGATCCCCGCCTGTCCCAGCGCGAGCGCGAGCGTCCGGATGTCGAGGTCACCGGTCTCCGCGTTCCCGTCCAGATCGGTGTCCAGCGTCAGATCCACCGGGCCGGCGGTCGTTCCGGCGAAGCGCAGCCCGCGGGCGTGGATGCCGCCCTTGGCCTTCGTGGGGCCCTGACCTCCGGGCACCGCGGCGCCCAGCTCGGCGGTCCAGTCCGCGTCGAGCTTGCCGGCCTCGAGGCGCGCGTCCTTCGGAAGGAAGGGCCCCAGCGGTGAGAGGTCGACCGGCTGGATCTTCACCACCAGCCGCTCGGGCGTGGGCTGGAGCGTGTTCGGCAGCGGCGCGGTGTGCAGCCGCAGCTCAAGGTTCTGCTTGTCGGCCAGCAGCGCGGCCTTCACCACGACGTCGAGCGGCTTGCCGGCGCGCAGATCGTCCAGCGTGATGTCCAGGTCCGAGATGCCCAGCTCACGGGTCTTCCCGGTGCTCCGGTCCACCAGCCGCACCCGACCATCGGTGACCTCCGCGTGGTCGACGCGGATCGCGGACAGGTCCTTCGGCTCGTTGCTCGGGGGCTCGGCCGCCTTCGGCTTCTCCTGCGCGGCGAGCCGTTCCTGGACGCGTTCCAGATTG
>CAZDSB010000435.1:0-14889 GCA_964507515.1 uncultured Myxococcaceae bacterium | reverse complement strand
TCCGCCGATCGCGATCACGCCCGCCGCCGCCCCGGGGAGATCCAGCGACTTCTGCTCGCGGCCTCTCGTCTCGTCCGGGAGGCAGCCATGGGCGGCCCACAGCGCGACCACCGCCAGCGGGAGGTTGAGGAAGAAGATGGCGCGCCAGCTCACCGCCTCCACCAGCCAGCCTCCGACCAGCGGGCCCAGCGCGGAGGCGACACCCGAGAGGCCAGTCCAGAGGCCGAGGGCTCTCCCCTGGTCCTCGTCGTCGATCTCGGCCCGTACCAGCGAGAGGCTCACCGGGACGAGCAGCGCCGCGGCCACCCCCTGGAGCGCGCGGGCCAGCGCAAGCGTGAGGACGCTGGGGGCCAGCCCGCACAGGAGCGATGCGCCGGCGAACCCTGCCACCCCGAGCTCGAACATCGGCCGGCGGCCCAGCCGGTCCCCCAGGCTTCCACCGATGAGCAGGAAGGCGCAGAGGGTCAAGAGATAAGCGTCCAGCGTCCACTGCAGCCCGGCGAGGGTGGCGCCGAGCCCCCGGGCGAGCTCGGGGAGGGCGACGTTCACCACCGTCCCGTCGAGGAAGGCCATCCCCGAGCCGAGGACGGAGGCCAGCAGGATGCCGCGGCCGTTGGCGCTGGAGAGCGGAACGCTCACTTCGGTTCCTCCGGGCGAAGCCGCAGGCCGCGGGGAACGACCCACCGCTCGAGCCCGTCGAACGCCGCTTCCACCGCCAGCGCCAGCGCGGCCGACGGCAGAGCTCCCTCGAGCAGGAGCCCGGTGTTCGCGAGCCGGATGCCGGTGAGGATGGGCTGCCCGAAGCCACCGGCGCCGACGAGGGCGCCGAGCGTCGCGGTGCCGACCGCGATCACGGCCGAGGTCTTCACCCCGGCGAGGATGGACGGAGCCGCCAGCGGGAGCTCGACGCGCCGCAGGCGGAACAGGCGCGGCAACCCCAGCGCATCGGCCGACTCGCGAAGGTCCGGCGCGATGCCCACCAGCCCGGCGTGGGTGTTCCGCACGATGGGGAGCAGCCCGTAGAGGAAGAGCGCGGCGATGGCCGGCCGGGTGCCGATGCCGAGCAGGGGGATCATCAGCACCAGCAGGGCCAGCGAGGGGATGGTCTGGACCACGCCGACGACGGCGAGCACCGCCTGGCCCACCCGCCGCCTTCGGGCGGCGACCACGCCGAGGGGGATCGCGACGATCAGGGAGAGCGCGAGCGCGATTCCCACCAGGGTCAGGTGCTCGCCGAGGCGCTCGAGGATTCGTCGGGCGAGGCCGGGCGGCCGGATCTCCGCCGCGACCGGAGCATGACCATCGTCGCCGAGGTGGGCCTTCAGAAATTCCGCGGCCACCGTGGCCTCGGGCACGTGATTCAGCCGGGCCCGAGCGTTCATGGCGATCATCGCCCGGGCGTCGATCCGCCCCTGGAGCGTCAGCAGCGCTGCGCGTGCGCCCGGGACGCGTCGCTCGAGGTCGGCGCGCAGGACGAGCACCGCCTGGTACTCGGGAAAGTGACGGCGATCGTCCTCGAGGACCCGGAGCCGCTCGGCCAGGATCTCCGGGTCGGTGGAGTAGAGGTCCACCACGTCGAGCGAGTCGGCGCGAAGCCCGCGGTAGGCCAGCTCGTGCTCCAGCCCGCGAACCTTCGTCTGCGGCAGCGCGTAGGCACGCTGGAGCGCCCGCCATCCGTCCGCCCGGTCCATGAACTCGTTGCTGAAGCCGAGGCGCAGCTCCGGGTGGTCGCGGAGGTCCGAGATCCGGTGGATTCCGAGCCGCTCGGCGACCTCCTCGCGCATCCCGAGCGCGTATCCGTCCTCGAACCCCAGCGACGGACCGAGCTCGAGGCCCTCGGCGGCCAGCGCGGGGCCCAGGGCGTCGGCGGGCACCCGCCCGCCGAAGATCTCCTGGGACAAGGTGCCGGTGTACTCGGGGTAGACGTCCACCTCTCCGCGGCGCAGGGCATCCCAGACCACGCGCGTTCCACCGAGGTCGCGGAGATGTCGGGCCCTCAGCCCGCGACGCTCGAGTGCACCGGTGGTGATCTCGCCGACGATGACCGACTCGGTGAACGCCTTGCTCGCCACCCGCACCGGGTCGGGCGCCGCGGCGGAAAGCACGAGGAGCACGAGCGCGCTCACCGGGCCGGACCTCCGCGCCAGGTCGCGAGGAAGCGCTCCACCCACGGAGCCGCGGGATGCGAGGCGAGCTCGTCCATCGTGCCCACCTGTACCAGGACCCCCTCGTGCATCAGCGCCACGCGGTGACCGAGCACCGCGGCCTCCTCGAGATCGTGGGTGACGAGGACCGCCGTCGTCCCGAGCGCCTCGAAGACGCCCTTTAGCTCGTGCTGGAGCTCACCGCGGGTCACCGGGTCGAGCGCGCCGAGCGGCTCGTCGAGCAGGACCACCGCCGGACGGAGCATCAGCGCCCGCATCAGGCTCACCCGCTGCCGCTGCCCTCCGGAGAGCTCGAGCGGCCAGCGGCGCAGGACCGCGGGCTCGAGCTGCACCAGCCCGGCGAGCTCCTCGAGGCGCCGCGCGATCACGTCGGCGGGCTTCTTCAGCGCCCGTGCCAGCAGCGTCACGTTGTCGGCGGCCGTGAGGTGCGGAAAGAGCCCGCCCGACTGCAGCGCGAATCCCATCCGCTGCCGGAGCGCCGGCCCCGACTCGACCGTCACCGGTGCTCCCTCGAGGAGGATCTCCCCCGAGTCGGGCGCGAGCAGGCCGGCCATCAGTCGCAGCAGCGTGCTCTTCCCGCTCCCGCTCTCGCCGAGGAGGACCGTAGTCTGAGCCCGGGGCACCTCGAGCGACAGGGGGCGGACGGCGGGCTGGCCGTCGAAGCTCCGGGTCACCTCACGCAGCACGAGGACGGCGTCGGGGCCGCCGGCGGACGGAGCGTCGCTGGCGCTCGGGGCGCGCACGGGCGTGCACTGTAGCGAGGCGGGCGCGCCGGCACCCGCATCTCGCAACGCGATGGAGGCTGCCGAACAGCTCAGTGCGCCGCGGTCTTCTCGACGAACTTCAGCATGAAGCGTCGATCCTGATCGACCAGCGTGATGAACCGCACACCGAAGCCGGTTGGCCGCGCCGGGTCACCACCGGTGTTCTCGACGATGACGCGGCCCCGCGAGCGCACCTCGCGCTTCTCCTCGTCGAACCGGAAGATGACGTCCACCAGGGTGCCCAGCGGCAGCGACTTCGCGCAGGCGAGGAAGAAACCGTCGGTCTTGAGGTTCGCCAGCGGATGCTCGGTGAACATCCGGCTGTTCCGCGCGGTGACCCGGATGGTGACCTCGACCCGGTCGTCACGCCGCTCGAAGCCCACGAACTCGTGCGGCTGGTAGCTGAAGGGCCCCTCGGACGACGGATAATTCAGGGGCGAGGTCCGCAACGGCAGGGTGTGCTCCATCATTGAGCGCCGTGGCTCGGGGGTGAGGGGCGACGGCCGCGGTATCGGCGTCATGCTCCGCGGCACCACCTTGAGCGGCTTCGCCATCTGGGGCGGCGGCGCGGGGATGGGGGTGAGCGGCTCGTCCTCTCCGGGAGGAGGAGGAGGCACTGCGCGCATCACCGGCATGGGCGAGACGACGGCCCCGGACGCCAATTCCTTCTCGATGTGCACCATCAGCTTGCTGAGGAACTGGAACGCGTCGCCGTAGGCCTTCCGGAGATCGGGGTGCGCCTGCGCCCGGACCCGGTCCGGGTAGAAGCGCTTCACCAGCTTGAAGAAGGCGTTCCGGTACGCGTCCACCGAGGCGTTCCGGTCGAGCCGGAAGATCTCGTGGGGCGGCCTGCCCTGCATCGCCCGCAGCTGCTCGCGGACCCGCGCGGCCTCCTGCCGCTCCGACCCGAGGAGCGCATCGGGCGACGGCGCGTTCAGCAGGAGCGTCATCACCTCGGGGAAGCCGGCGGGGGTGCCCCAGTTCCGGCCGTCGCGCGAGACGCGGGTGATCTCCGTCAGCCGCCCGGTGTTCACCAGGTCCTGGACCACGTCCAGGCTCACCGGCCCGAGCACCCGTCCTTCCACGTCTCCGATCCAGTACTCGGGCATGGCGAAGGGGTCCGGGCCGGGTCCTCAGGCGGCGAGCGCTCGCTCAACCGCGGAGGCGATCTCCATCGGGTGGAAGGGCTTGGTGATGTAACCGGAGGCGCCAGCGGCGAGGGCCTCGTCGACGAGCCGCTCGCTGTCCATCGAGCTGATGACCAGCACCCGCGTCGAAGGCCAGCGGTCGCGGATGAGGGCCAGGGCCTCCATCCCGCTCATCTCCGGCATGAACAGGTCGAGGAGTACGACCCGCGGAGGCGGACCGTCGAGGCTCAGGGCGTCGTGGCCGTTCTCGGCCTCGCGCAGCGGATGTCCCTGGTCCGCCAGCATCTCGCGAAGGAGCGTGCGGACGAATGCGTCGTCGTCGACGATGAGGATGGGACCGTCGGACATGGTCATACCAACGGTGCCCGGGGGGCGCGTGAGACGTCAACCCCCGAAAAACCTACAGGGGCTCCTCCGACGGAGCGCGAGATCCCACGGGATCTGCACCCGGCGTCGGTCCGTGCGGGTGCGGCTGGATGCCGAGCCGGCGAACCACGAGCTCATGCAGCGCGTAAACCGCCGGAGTCAGCCCGATCGCGATGACCAGCTTGATGAGGTACTCGCCGACCGACTTGCTGGTGACCCACCCCAGCGGGCGCGGCTGTGCATTCCCCACCGAGGGGAAGACGTACCAGAACAACCAGTTGATCACGAACGTGTCCACCACCTGACTGGCGATGGTGGAGCCGGTGGCCCGCAGCCAGAGATGCCTCGACTGCGTCAGCGTCTTCCAGAAGGCGAAGATGTGGATGTCGAGGAACTGACCGCAGAGGTACGCGATGATCGACGCGACGAACAGCTTGCCGCCGACCCCGAACACCTTGTTGAACTCCGCGTCGGTGTAATAGCTGTTCGGGTCCGAGGTTGGCAGCTGCGAGACGTTGAGGATGATGAAGGCGAACACCGCCATCCACATGCCGAGCAGCGTGAGGAACCGCGCCCCCTTCGTCCCGTAGAACTCGTTGACGATGTCGGTGAGCAGGAAGGTGATCGGAAAGGCGAAGAGCCCCACCGACACCGGCTGGTGGTAGTGCACCGACAGGAGGTGAATGTCGACGCCGAAGGCCTTCCCTCCGGTCAGATCCCCCAGGAGAAGCGCGGCGACGAAGATGCCGCTCAGGTACGTGTAGAGCTGCTGCTGGCGGGTCAGCACCATGGCAGGGGCGTCCGCCCTTCCTAGCTCCACCGGGCCCGGCGCACCACGATTCGTCCCCGGGCTCTCACCGCTGCGCCTGGGCCTTCCGGCGCCGCGCGTAGCGCTCGGTGACCTGCTCCACGTAGGCCCGGGTTTCGTCCGGCCACGCCTCCCCTGCCGCGACCACGCCCGGCCCGGCGTTGTAGGCGGCGACGGCCAGCCGGATCGACCGGAAGCGGCGGAGCTGCTCGGCCAGGTAACGGGCGCTCCCGTCGACTCCCTCCTCCGAGTCGAACGGATCGGAGACGCCGAGGAGGCGCGCGGTGGATAGCACCAGCTGCCCCGGGCCCATCGCGCCCGCGCCGGAGATGCTGTGCGGCCGTCCCCCGCTCTCGACCTCGACCAGCGCATCGAGCAGGCCGGAAGGAAGGCCGTTCCGCCGTTCGGCGGCCGCGATGACCGGCCCGAGCGGTGGGTGGGTGCGGAAGGCACAGCGCGGCCGGTGCAGCGCGTACCGTCCCAGGGCACGGACCCGGGCGTGGAAGTGGAGCGGCGACAGGAGGAAGACGTTCGCTCCGCCGATCGCGTTCAGCGCTCCGTTGACCAGCATCAGCAGCAGGCCAGCGAGGAGCGCGGCCCGGCCCACCGCCCGCCGGAGCCCGGCAGGAAGCGCCGCCCAGGCCCGGAGGAGCGCCCCGGGCACCCGGGCGATCAGTCCTCGAGCTCGCCGTGCCAGTAGGCCACGTCCCGCAGGAACTTGCGCCACGTGTGCGGCATCCCGGGCTCGTAGGTGAAGGTCAGGTGGAAGGTCTCGGGGAGCCGCTTCGGCTTCACCGGGGTGCTGAGGAGCGCCATCCCCGCCTGCGACGGCGTGCGTCCACCCTTCCGCTGGTTGCAGCCGAAGCAGCAGATCACGACGTTCTCCCAGGTGGTGTGGCCTCCCTGGGCCCGGGGGACGACGTGATCGTAGGTGGCGTCCTGGCGGCTGACCCGCAGGGCGCAGTACTGGCACTTCCCGTGGTCGCGGGCGTACACGTTCTCGCGGCTGAACTTGATGGCCCGCTTCCGGTTGCGCACCGCGCGCAGGAAGCGAATGACGGACGGCATCTTCACCGCGAACGTCACCGAGCGAACGAGCCGATCCTCGTACTCCTCCACCACCTCGACCTTGCCGAGGAATAAGAGATTGATGGCCCGTTGCCACGATACGCGCGCAACCGGCTCGTACCCCGTGCTGAGAACCAGGGTCTCCATGGGCGCGGCATTGTAACCGCAAGAAGGAACGACCGCTCTATGGTGCGGCACGGACGCCCGGGAGGGCCCATGTCACAGACGAGCCGCGTGGTCGTCCTGGTTCGCCACGGGGAGACCGAGTGGACCCGCACGAAGCAGCACACCGGGAGGCAGGACATCCCGCTGAACGAGGCCGGGAGGCGGGAAGCGGAGACGCTCCGGCACCGGCTGGCCGCCTGGCCCTTCACCCGCGTGTTCGTCAGCCCGCTGTCGCGCGCCCGTGACACGGCGGAGCTCGCCGGGCTCGGTGACCGGGCGGAGGTCCGTCCCGATCTGATGGAGTTCGACTACGGCGCCTACGAGGGGCGGACCCGGGCGGACATCCTCCGCGAGCGACCGGAGTGGAACCTCTGGCGCGACGGCTGTCCCCAGGGAGAGACCGCGGAGCGGGTCGGCATCCGCGCGGACCGGATGATCGCCGAGGCCCGGTCCCTCGACGGCGACGTGGCGATCTTCGCGCATGGGCATCTCTTGAGGGTGCTCGGAGTCCGCTGGCTCCACGCGCCGGCGGCGTTCGCCGAGCGACTCGCCCTCAGCACCGCGTCGGTGAGCGTGCTCGGCTGGGAGCACTCCGCCGAGGTCATCTGGCTCTGGAACGACGTGAGCCACCTCACCGCGAGATGACGCGGGGGTCAGTGGACGGTGCGCTGGTTCGGCACGGCGGGGCCGCCCTGCAGCTCGAGCGCGGTCCGCAGCTCGTTCATCTCCAGAGGCTTCTGGAGGCGAGCCACGACGCGCTTGCTGTCGAGCGCCACCCGCTCGACGAGGCCATGTCCGGAGACGAGCATGACCCGGACGTCGCCCCCCGCCTCGCCGCGCCTGTCCAGCGCGTGGAGGAACTCGACGCCGTTCATCACCGGCATCATCAGGTCCAGGAGCACGACGCACGGGCCGGGCGTGGCCTGGAGCAGCTCCAGCGCCTCGATGCCGTTCTCGGCGGCGACCACGTCGTAGCCATCCGAGCGCAGCCGGTCCTGGATCGAGCGACGGAACAGCGCCTGGTCGTCGACGACGATGACGGTGAGTGGGGTGTCCGAGCCCATGGAAGGTTTCCTTCCTACTCGGAACCCGACCGGCCTGGCGAGGGGTGGGTCCCACTCTCCCCAGGCAAAGGGCGGAGCGTGACGAGGGTCACCCCCCACCCGCCCCTGCCCGCGTCGGCCACGGCGTGATGCAGGACGTCGTCCCGGCAATCCAGGAGGGCGCGGACGCGCCGTCCGAGGGCCCCGGTGCCCTTTCCGTGGACGATCTCGAGGTGCAGCACCCCGGCGGCCCGGCACTCGGGGATGTAGGCCTCGAGCAGGGCGGGGACGTCCCCGGGGTGGAAGAGGTGGAGATCCAGCCGTCCATCCAGGGGGAGGGGGACCGGCGCCCCGTCGTCATCCACTGCCGGTGCGCGCGCGGCCGGCGAGGAACCGCGCCAGCGCCTCCGCCTTCGGCGCGAGCGTCTCCACCTCGATCTGCTCGTCGACGGTGTGGAACCCCTTCCCGCGGGGGCCGAGCCCGTCGATGGACGCGATGCCCATCCCGGACGTGGTGCTCGCATCGCTGGCTCCGCCGATGAGCGCAGCCTCGACCGCCCCGAGCCCCGACGCGCGCGCCGCGCCGGCGTACTCCTCCATCAGGGCGACGTTGGCCGGCGTGCGCTCCAGCGGATCCCGGTTCACGCCTCCGGACAGCTCGAGCCGGGTTCCGGGAACGGAGGCCGCGGCGCGCTCCGCCGCCTCGCGAAGCCGCTGCACCAGCGCCTCGCCGTCCGCGCGGGTCAGGTAACGGATGTCGGCGTGGGCCTCGGCGTGCTCGGGGACCGTGTTCTTCCCGATGCCGCCGGAGATGGTGCCCACGTTCACGGTGACGCCGCGCTCGTAGTCGGTGAGCTGCTGGGCCGCGTCCACCCAGCGGGCCACAGCCCAGATGGCGTTCTTCCCCTCGGCGTGCGCGTTCCCGGCGTGCGCCGCCCGGCCCTGCCCCACCGCACTGACGTTCCCAGTGCCCTTGCGCCGGGTGATGATGGCGTCCTGCGCGCGGCCGGACTCGAAGACCAGCGCCGCGCCGCTGCCGCCGATGGACTGGCGGATGACCCCCGCGCCCTCCGGCGAGCCGACCTCCTCGTCCGAGACGACGACGATCCGCAGCGGGGGCAGCGCGGCGAGGCCGCCCGGGTACGCCTCGGCCAGTCCGCGCAGCGCGAAGGCCACCACCACCAGCCCGCCCTTCATGTCCAGGACGCCGGGCCCGCGGCGGAGCGCGCCGTCCACCCGGTACCCCTCGAACTTCCCGGGCGGAAAGACGGTGTCCAGGTGGCCGATGAGGGCGATGGGTGACAGACGGGCGTCGCCGGCGGTGCGGAAGACGCGATGGTCGGCGTAGCGGCTGCTCGCCACTGCGGAAGCCTCGACGCCCGGGACCTTCATCAGCTGCTCGAGCCGCCGGCCCACCTCGAGGCCGCCCGCGCGGTTCTCGGTGAACGAGTTGACCTCGACGAGGCCGCGGAGCGCCTCCTCGAAGGCGTCCTGGCGACCTCGCCACCATCCGGTCCAGCTCTCGGGGCTCATGTGACGTCCGGTTTAGCCGAACCGCTCCCCCGTGAGCGAGCGATGGCCGGCGCTCGGGCTTACCCTGCTCTGCTAGCGTGGAACGGACCCGATGAGCGACGTGGTGAGCAGCACCGCCGGCGAGCTGGACGTGCACGTGGTGCAGGCGGAGGCGGGTGCGCGCCCGCCGTTGCTGGTGGTCTTCTGTCATGGCTACGGCGCCTCGGGCGAGGACCTGGTGCCCTTCGTCCCCGAGCTCCTCGAGCGCGAGCGGCGGCTGGCCCCGGTGCGCTTCGCCTTCCCCGCCGGGCCTCTGAGCATGGGTCCGGCCGACTGGGGGGATGCGCGCGCCTGGTGGCCGCTGGACTGGATGAAGCTCTCCACGCTCTCGCGCACGACTCAGGGCCGCGAGCTCCTCCGCGACGAGGTGCCGGAGGGGCTGAACTCGGCCCGGAGGAAGCTGCAGGGTTGCATCGAGGCGCTGCTCGCCGGAACGGGCCTGGGTCCGGAGCGGGTGGTGCTCGGCGGTTTCAGCCAGGGAGCGATGCTCGCCACCGACCTCGCGCTGAGCTGGGAGCAGCGGCCCGCGGCGCTGGTGGCCCTGAGCTCGGTGCTGATCGCCAGGGAGCGATGGCGTGCGCTCGCCCCGCGGCGGGCCGGGCTCCCCGTCGTCCAGTCTCACGGGCGGCAGGACATGATCCTCCCCTTCTCCGAGGGCGAGGCGCTGCGCGACTTCCTCACGGCGGCCGGCCTGGCCGTCGAATTCATTCCCTTCGACGGCCCCCACACCGTCCACCCGGACGCGCTGGACCGGGTGGCCCGGCTCCTGGGGAGCTTCCTTCCCTCGTGAGCGCCATGCCCTCGCCCTTCAAGCGCTTCACCGGCACCGATCGCTACCTGACCAACCCTGCGCTGCAGGCCGCGGTGAACTGCGCGCTCGCGCTGGAGCGGCCGCTCCTCGTCAAGGGCGAGCCAGGGACCGGCAAGACGCTCCTGGCGGAGGCCATCGCCACCGCGCTCGGGCTGCCGCTGCTGACCTGGCACGTGAAGAGCACGACGCGGGCGCAGGACGGGCTCTACGTCTACGACACGGTCCAGCGGCTCCACGACAGCCGGTTCGGCGATGGCGACGTGAAGGACGTGGCGCACTACATCCGCTGGGGTCCGCTGGGGCAGGCGTTCCGGTCGCCCCGCCGCCAGGTGCTGCTGATCGACGAGGTGGACAAGGCGGATCTCGAGTTTCCGAACGACCTGCTCCACGAGCTGGACCGGATGCGGTTCCGGGTGATGGAGACCGAGGCAGAGATCGTCGCGGCCGAGCGGCCGGTGGTGGTCATCACCAGCAACAACGAGAAGGAGCTGCCGGACGCCTTCCTGCGGCGCTGCGTGTTCCACTTCATCGACTTCCCGGACCTCGAGCTGATGAAGCGCATCGTCCGGGTGCACCACCCCGCGCTGGACGAGTCCCTTGTCGACCAGGCGCTGGAGGTCTTCTACCAGCTGCGCTCGCTCACCCGGCTCCGAAAGCGCCCCAGCACCAGCGAGCTGGTGGACTGGCTCGCGGTGCTGCAGGCCGCGGGCATCCAGAACGTGAAGCTCGAGTCCCAGCTGCCCTTCGTGGGCGCGCTGCTGAAGAAGGAGCAGGACCTGGAGGCGTTCGCCGAGGCGGCCGGCGCCCGCAGGGCCCGAGGCTAGGTCGGAGCACCCGTGTTCGTCGGATTCCTCTACGAGCTGAGGCGGCGGAAGGTCCCGGTGGGAGCGCAGGAGGCGCTCGCGCTGGGCCGCGCGCTCGAGGTGGGGCTCCACGACAGTTCCCTCGACGGCTTCTACGACGTCGCGCGGGCCCTCTGCGTCCACACCGAGGCGCACCTCGACGGGTTCGACCAGGCCTTTCTCGCCCACTTCAAGGGCATCGAGGAGAAGGGGGAGGCGCTGGCGGAGGAACTCCTGCAGTGGCTCCGCGACGCGGCGGCGAAGCCCCCGCGCGAGCGAAGCGCGGAGGAGTCGGCGGCGCTCGAGGCCCTCGACGTGGCCGCGCTGCAGGCCCTGTTCGAGCGGAGGATGCGGGAGCAGCGCGAGCGCCACGACGGTGGAGATCGATGGATCGGGACCCGCGGCACGTCCCCGTTCGGGTCCGCGGGGAAGGCCGCGGCGCCGGCGGGCTTCCGGATCGAGGGTGAGGGCGGAGGGCGCAGCGCGCTGAAGACCGCCGACGCCCGTCTCTACCGTGGCTACCGCGACGATCAGGTGCTCGACACCCGGGCGATGGGCATGGCGCTCCGGAAGCTGCGCGCGTTCACCCGGGAGGGCGTTCCCGACGAGCTGGACCTCGACGGCACCATCGACGCCACGGCCCGGAACGCGGGCGAGCTGGAGGTCGTCCTCCGGCCGCCGCGGCGTCCGGACACGCGTGTCCTGCTGCTGCTGGACGTGGGCGGATCCATGACGCCGCACGCGCACCTCGTGGATCGCCTCTTCAGCGCCGCGCGGCAGGCCACGCACTTCAAGGAGCTGCGGACCTTCTACTTCCACAACTGCGTCTACGGGCGGGTCTACCGGACCGAGCGCTTCTCCGATCCCATCCCGCTCCCGGCGCTGCTGGCCGACTGCGGTCCGCACTGGAAGCTGGTGGTGGTGGGCGACGCGCTGATGGCGCCGTACGAGCTGATGCTCCGCTCGGGGGGGACCGACCTCTTCGACGCCGAGGGCCCGGAAGGCATCGTCTGGATGATGCAGCTGGCAGAGCACTTTCACCGGCACGTCTGGCTGAATCCGGAGCCGCAGAGCGCCTGGTGGGCGCAGACCATCCGGACGATCCGGAAGGTGTTCCCGATGTTTCCGCTGACCCTCGGAGGGCTGGGCGAGGCGGTGACGCACCTCGCTCGCCGGGGGGCCGCCCGCGCCTGATAGCCGAGACCATCGGCTATCTGCCGCCGCGGCGCTGGAACCTGGGTCGTCCCCGGGGCTAAGCATCGTCCCATGTCTTCGGTGGCGCCTCCGGGGGTGATGAACATCGCCGACCTGCGGCGGGTGGCGATGCGGCGGCTGCCGCGCGCGGTCTTCGACTACGTGGACGGGGGCGCGGACGCGGAGGGCACGCTGCGCTCGAACGTCGCGGTCTTCGACGAGGTGCTCTTCCGCCCGCGGGGCGCGGTGGCCTCTCCCCGCGCCAGCCTCGAGACGACGGTGCTCGGGCAGCGCTTCTCGCTCCCCTTCCTGCTCGCGCCCATCGGGAGCACCCGGCTGCTCTGGCCGAAGGGCGAGGTGGAGGCAGCGCGGGCCGCGGCGGCCGCCGACACCGGGTACATCCTGTCCACGCTGGCCGGCTCGTCGATCGAGGAGGTCAAGGCGGGGACCACCGGGACGTGCTGGTACCAGGTGTACCTGGTGGGGGGCCGCGAGGTGGCGAGCGCGGCCATCGAGCGCGCCCGGAAGGCGGGCTACGGGGCGCTGGCGCTCACCGTGGACACGGCCATCTCCGGCCTGCGGGAGCGCGACTACCGCAACGGCATCGTGCAGCTGGTGACGGGGAACGTGTTCCGTAAGCTGCCCTACGTCTGGCAGATCCTCTCCCGTCCGGGATGGCTGCTCGGCTACCTCGCCGATGGCGGGCTGATGCGGTTCCCGAACGTGGTGCTGCCCGACGGGCCGATGCGCTACGCGGCGGTCGCGGCGGCACTCGAGCAGTCGGTGGTGTCCTGGGCGGATCTGAAGTGGATCCGGGAGATCTGGAAGGGTCCCATCGTCATCAAGGGCATCCTCACCGCGGAGGACGGCGAGCGCGCGGTCGACGAGGGCGCGGCCGCGGTCGTGGTGTCCAACCACGGAGGACGTCAGCTGGACGGCGTATTCCCGACGCTCCGCGCGCTGCCCGAGGTGGTCGCGGCGGTGCGCGGGCGGATCGACGTGCTGATGGACGGAGGCATCCGGCGCGGCAGCGACATCGTCAAGGCGCTGATCCTCGGCGCGCGCGCGGTGCTCGTCGGCCGCGCATACGCTTACGGCCTGGGCGCTGCGGGCGCCGCCGGCGTGACCCGGGCGATCGAGATCCTCACCGCCGACCTGAACCGGACGCTGCGCCTCCTCGGCTGCGCGTCGCTGGCGGACCTGGACCCGTCGATGATCGAGGTGCCGGCGGACTTCGCGCGGGGGCGCAGGCGGCTCGGCAACCTGACCGAGGTCGCCGGGTCGAGCACCGACGGCCGGGCTCCGGCGGCCGACGTGCACTGAGCGTCACCGAGCGGTGAAGGACGGGAAATTTCGTGGCGCGGGCGACTTCATCCGCTGAGGAAGAACTCGAGCTCGGCACCGACGCCGCGCTCCTCGTCCTGACCGGGGCCGGGGTCTCGGCCGAGAGCGGGCTGCCCACCTACCGCGGGTCGGGAGGACTGTGGCGCTCGCACGCCTTCGAGCGGCTCGCCTCCCCCGAGGGGTTCCACGGTGACCCGGCGCTGGTGTGGCGCTTCTACTCCGAGCGGCGGGAGGCGGCGCTGGCGGCACGGCCCAACGCCGGGCACCGCGCGCTCGCCGGGATCGAGCAACGGATGGGCGACCGCTTCCTCCTGGTGACCCAGAACGTCGACGGGCTGCACCGGCGAGCCGGGAGCGAGCGGCTCATCGAGATCCACGGACGCCTGCTCGGGACCCGCTGCGCTCTCTGTCGCCGCCCGGAGACGCCCGACGAGACCGCCTATCCGGAGGGCACGGTCCCGCGATGCGATCTGTGTGACGGGCCGCTGCGCCCGGCGGTGGTGTGGTTCGGGGAGGCGCTCGACCCGGCGCACCTGGCCGCGGTGGACGACTTCCTCGAGCGCTGGAGCGGCGGGCGCCTGGTGTTCCTGGCGGCCGGGACCTCCGGCGCGGTGTGGCCGGCGGCGGGGTTCGTGGACCTCGCCCGGGCTCGAGGCGCGGAGACCTGGCTGGTGAACGCCGAGCGGGCGGACAACGCCGGCCGGTTCGACCATGTCCGGGAAGGCCCGAGCGGGACCTTGCTGCCGGCCCTGCTCGGGGAAGCGGGCGGCTAGACGAGCCCGCCGGGTGGGTGCCCGACGCGCACGCTGTCGGGACCCACTGTGACCTGAGAGCGCGAGAGCCAGTGGCAGTTCGCGCAGTAGCTGTAGCTGCTGCCAGGGGACATGCGCACGGCCAGCTCCCCACCACACAGCGGACAGCCGGCGGGAAGCGTGAAGTCGGCGATCTCGCCCTGACGATCGAAGGTGCCGTTCACCATGGGTGATCCGTAACGCACGCCGGCCGGCGCGCAACGTCTTGTAAGGACACAGTCGAACGCGTTCCTGCTCGTCTCCGGGCTCGCCTCCGCAGCGCCCCGCGCTCAGTCTTTCCGGAACTTCACCGGCGTGAACTCGGCCTGGAACGCCTGGCCCGAGTCGATGATCCCGTTCGACTCCAGCTTGTGGATGAGGTTCTTCACCTTGTGCTGCCATCCCGGCCAGAGCCGGCCCTTCTCGTACATCGCGTGGTACTTCACCGGGTTCGGGATGATCGTGGCGAGGAATGCCGACTGCTGGACGCTCAGGTTGCGCGCGCTCACGCCGAAGTAGTGACGCGACGCCTCGCCGAGGCCGTAGATGCCCGGGCCCCACTCGATGATGTTCAGGTAGATCTCCATCAGTCGCGCCTTGGGCAGCGACGCTTCCAGGGCGACGGTGAAGAGCGCCTCGCGCACCTTCCGGGCGAAGGTCCGCTCGCGGGAGAGGAACAGGTTCTTGGCCAGCTGCTGGGTCAGCGTCGAGGCGCCGCGGACGCGGCTACCTTCCGCGGCATCGATGAGGCTCTCCTTCATCTCGTCGAAGTCGAAGCCGGGATGGAACCAGAAGCCGGCGTCCTCGC
>CAZDSB010000434.1:0-11091 GCA_964507515.1 uncultured Myxococcaceae bacterium | reverse complement strand
GGCATCAAGCGGGTCATCCTCCCCGAGCGCGTCCGCAAGGACCTGAACGACGTCCCCGACCAGGCCAAGAAGGACATCGAGTTCATCTTCGTCACCCAGATGGACGAGGTTCTCAAGAACGCCCTCGAAGGCGACCCGTTCAAGGCACGCGCCGGGAGCCCCGACGGTGGCTCGACGCCCGACCTGCCGAAGCCTGAGGTCGTCCCGCCTGCCTCCCCCGAGATCCGCGCCTGACCGCGGAACGCCGGGGTGCCGCGCCGCGCCTGTGATGGACTGAACAGGCGCGGGGCTGCCCGCGCTCGTCCGCTCGCTCTTCCACGCGGGGGATCTGTCCTGACCGGCGGCCCGGACATTCCGCTGCAGCGGACCCGGTCTGGGCGTTGAACCCGGGACAACGGCGCGTAAGATGCCGGAAACGCTCGGACCGGACAGGGGTGAATCCCCCTCGTTCGGGGCCGTCCGAGGCCGACATGCCCTCCTCCGTTGCCATCCCGGAACTGTGCGGAACGTTCCGCGGTGCCCGGGCGTTGATGCGAGGCGGAGGAGCGTCTCGCGGATGAGCCTCGAGGGCCGGCACCTGGGGCGCTATCGGCTGCTCGAGCCGCTCGGCTCGGGGGGCATGTCCGTCGTGTACCGCGGGCTCGACACCTCGCTGCAGCGCGAGGTCGCGGTCAAGGTTCTCCACCCCCACCTCGCCCGTCAGCAGGAGGCGCGCGCCCGGCTCGCCCGCGAGGCCCGGGCCGTCGCCCGTCTCCAGCACCCCAACATCCTCGAGGTCTTCGACTTCGCCGACCCGTCCACCGAGGAGGCGTTCCTGGTCACGGAGCTGGTCCGGGGCGAGACGCTCAAGTCCTTCGCCGAGCGCGAGCGCCTCTTTCCGCCCGAGCTCGCCGTGCTGATCATCCAGCAGCTCGCGCGGGCGCTGGCGCACGCCCACGAGGCCGGCGTCATCCATCGCGATCTCAAGCCCGAGAACGTGATGGTCCGCGACGACGGTGTCCTGAAGCTCATGGACTTCGGCATCGCCCGGGTGCTCGACCCCGCCGAGCGGATGACGGTCACCGGAGCCCTGGTGGGCTCGCCCGCGTACATGGCGCCCGAGGTGATCGACGGGGAGCCGGCCACCGCGGAGTCCGACGTCTTCTCGCTGGGTACGCTGCTCTACTGGCTCTGGACCGGGACCCTTCCCTTCGCTGCGCCGAGCACCCCCGCGACGCTGAAGCGCATCCTCGCCGGGACCTACGAGGACCCGCGCGGCGTCTGCCCGGCCATCTCCGATGCGCTGGTCACCATCCTCGACACCTGCCTCGCGCACGACCCGGTGGATCGCTACGCGAGCGCGAGGGAGCTCGAGCAGGCGCTCTCCCAGACCCTGGATGACCTCGGCCTCGGGGACGGCGAGACCCTCCTCCCCGCCTTCTTCGCCGACCCCGCCGCGACCCGGACCGCGCTGGTGCAGCGGCTCGTCGCGACGCTGCTCTCGAAGGGCGCCGAGGAGGCCGCCGCCGGCAGACTTCCGCGCGCGCTCGCCCGGGTGGACCACGCGCTCGCCCTCGAGCCGGACGCTCCCGCCGCCCGCGCGCTACTCGACAGGCTCCAGGCCAGCCTTCGCCGGGGACGCGCCCGCCGCCGGGCAGCGGCCATCGCCGGGGGGGCGGTCGCCGCCACGGTGATCCTCGCCGGGGCGACGGCGCTGTTCCGCAGCCAGTCCCGTGCCTCGGACGACTCCGTGCCGACGGTCGGTGCGTCAGCCGCGGCACCGACGACGGTCACGACCGCGGCGGCATCGCCGTCTGGACCGGCCGAGGCCCCCGTGCGGCAGGCCGCGGTGGTCCCGGCCAGCGTGGAGAGCCAGCGGGAGGCGGCCCCGCCCGGCGCGCTCCCCGCTCCGGCGGCGGTCCCGGACGAGGCCGAGACCGAGGGCGCATCGCGCACGGCCCGCAGCGTTCCCCGTCCGGCGCCGGTGCGCTACCAGGTCCTCGTTCGCCCCTACGGATGGTTGTCCGTCGACGGCGGCAAGAGCTCGGACGCGCTCAGCATCCACACCCTCGCGCTGACTCCGGGGCGTCATGTTCTGCGCGTCAGCTGCCAGTGGTGCGAAGATCAGGTCGTGCCCATCGACGTCGTCGCCGGCAAGCCCGAGACCCTGGCCATCCCCGCGCGGCTGAAGCCGTCGGAGCTTCGCTTCGCCTTCGAGCCCTCCTCGGCGGAGGTCCGGGTCGGCGAGGTGAGCCGGCCGGCGTCCGAGTCCCTGGCACACCCCTTCGAGATCGCCTCGCCGCGCGCACCGACCCGCTTCGTCCACCGGGTGGAATACGACGTGACGGCGCCCGGCTACCGCTCGGTGCACTCCAGCGTGGAGATCCTGCCCGGCGCCACCCGCACGCTCACCGGGAAGCTGGTGCCCGAATGAGGCGAGCCACGGGGTGGGTGACCCTCGCCCTGCTGGCCGCGACGTCGGCCCGAGCGCAGGGAACGGCGGCCGGCGAGGAGGCGGACCTCGCCGCGGTCCAGGCCGAGTTCGAGTTCGGTCACTATCGCGAGGTGCTGGAGCGCGCGGAGCGCCGCATCGACCGGGGCGGGATGGACGAGGTCTCGCTCGTGCAGTGGCACAAGCTCGCCGGCCTCGCCGCCTTCAACCTGAAGCGTACCGAGCAGGCGCAGCGACACATCGCGGCCCTGCTCCGCCTGGACCCGGACTTCGCGCTCGATCCGTTCGTCTACCCGCCCGCGGCGGTGGCCTTCGTGGAGAAGCAGCGGCAGGCGCTCGCCCCGGAGCTGGACCGGATCCGCGCCGAGCGGCGGGCCCAGGCGGAGGCGGCCCGGCGCGCCGCGGAGGAGCGCGCCGCCCTCGCGCGACAGGCCGAGGAGCAGCGCCGGCAGATCGAGGAGATGTCCCGCCAGGTCACGGTCCGCACCGTGGAGAAGCGCAGCTTCCTCGTGAACTTCGTTCCCTTCGGCGCCGGACAGTTCCAGCAGGGCCGGGTGGCGGCCGGCACCGGCTTCGCCATCGCGGAGGCGTTGCTCGGCATCACGAGCATCGTGGCCTACTTCGCGTACGGCTCGCTCATCGAGACCCGGACCCTCACGGTCGACAATCGCTTCCCGGGCGCCCCGACCATCGTCGAGACCGGGATCCCCGCGAACCGCGAGGACGAGGCGAAGGTGTGGCGGGCCCTGAAGATCGGCGCCGGCCTCGGCTTCTACGGCGTCTGGGCCGCGGGCGTCGCGGACGCCATCATCCACCACCAGGACACGGTGGTGACCATCCGGGTGGAGACGCCGCCGGCTCCTCCCCAGCCCTCACCGCAGGGAGCGCGCATCGGACCCGGTCCGGGCACGGTCGGCGCTTCCTTGACCATTCACTTCTGACCATGGCCCGGCTGGTCCTCACCTCTCCCGGCGGCGCCGTCCGCAGCGTTCCCCTCGTCAAGCGCATCACCAGTGTCGGTCGCGGCGCCGAGGTCGACGTGCGGCTCGAGGACGCTGCGGCGCCCGACCATGCCCTGACCCTGCTGTGGGACGGCCGGACCTACCGGGCAGGCAGCGTCGGAGCGCCGTTCCTCGTCGACGGCAAGAAGCGCGAGGCGCACGTGATGAAGGACGGCGACGTCATCCGGGTCGCGGACACCTGGATCGCCCTCTCGCTCACCGACGCACCGGCCGAGACCGGCCCCCGGAGGGATTCGGACCGGGAGGCGAACGCCACCCTGAAACGGCTGACCGACTTCTCGGC
Source organism: uncultured Myxococcaceae bacterium (assembly GCA_964507515.1). Lineage (GTDB taxonomy): Bacteria > Myxococcota > Myxococcia > Myxococcales > Myxococcaceae > RPRB01. The sequence goes on along the minus strand of CAZDSB010000434.1, from coordinate 7,355 downwards.
CCGGCTGCTCCAGTCCGGTGACGTCGCTGCGCTCCTCGAGGCGCTCCTGGACGAGGCCATCGACCTCACCGGGGGCGACCGGGGATTTCTGGTCCTGGTGGAGGGCGACCAGCGCGTGGTCAAGGTGGCGCGCAACGTCGCCCGCGAGAACGTGGCACTCGACCTCGAACGCCTCTCGGACACCGTGGTGGAGCGCGTGCTGCGCAGCGGGGAGCCGCTGCTGGTCTCGGACGCGACGGTCGACCCGGAGTTCTCGGCGAGCACGTCGGTGGTGAACCTCAAGCTCTCCTCCGTGCTCTGCGTCCCGCTGATGCACCGTGGCCGGCCCTTCGGGCTGGTGTACGTCGGCAGCGATCGCGTGGGCACCCACTTCGACCGCCGAGGCCTGGACACGCTGACCATCTTCGCGGCGCAGGCCTCGCTCCTGGTGCAGAACGCCCTCCTCCTCGACGAGCTCCGCGCCGACAACCGCGGGCTGCGCGAGCAGCTCGAGCAGCAGCAGTTCGGAGACTTGCTGGGCAGCTGTCCCGGGATGCAGGAGGTGTACAGGCAGATCGAGAAGGTCGCACCCACCGACCTCTCGGTCCTCGTCGTGGGGGAGACCGGCACCGGCAAGGAGCTGGTCGCACGCGAGCTGCACCGGCGCAGCCCGCGCGCGGCGGGGCCCTTCGTGGCCATCAACTGTGGCGCCATCCCCGACGCGCTCCTCGAGTCCGAGCTCTTCGGCCACGTGAAGGGCGCCTTCACCGGCGCGGTCGCCACCCGGCCGGGACGCTTCCAGCAGGCCAGCGGCGGCACGCTGTTCCTCGACGAGGTGGGGGACATGCCGCAGGTGCTACAAGTCAAGCTCCTGCGCGCGCTCCAGGACCGGACCGTCCAGAAGGTCGGAGATCACCGCGACGAGACAGTGGACATCCGCGTCATCGCCGCGACCCACCGCACCCTGGAGGACGAGGTGAAGCGGGGCACGTTCCGCGAGGACCTCTACTACCGGCTGGCCACCCTCACCCTGCGCGTCCCTCCGCTCCGCGACCGCGGCGAGGACGTGGCCCTGCTCGCTCGCGGGTTCCTCGTCACCTTCGCCGGGGCGTACCGCGCGGCGGCCCGCGGGTTCACTCCCGGGGCGCTCGCCGCCATCCGCCGGCATTCCTGGCCGGGGAACGTCCGCGAGCTCGAGAACCGCATCAAGAAGGCGGTGGTGCTGTCCGACGGGCCGCTGGTCCGGGCCGAGGACCTCGACTTCGCGGTCGAGGAGCTCCCCCCACTGACCCCGCTGCAGGAGGCGAAGGACGAGTTCGAGCGCCGCTACGTGCTCGAGGCGCTGAAGCGGCACGGGGGCAACCGTGCCCGGACGGCGCGGGCGCTCGGCGTGGACCCTCGCACCATCTTCAGGCTGCTGGAGCGGATGGACGACGTGCCGCCGGACCGGGAGGAGGAGCCCGGGTGAGGACCGGACGTGTGCTGGGACTGCTGCTCGGCGGCGCGGTGCTGCTCCCCGCCTGCCTCCTTCCGCAGGAGGACCACATCATCCAGGAGCTTCCTCCGGCGCTGAACCAGCCCCCGCGGATCCAGGAGGACCTCCTCCAGCCTCCGAGCCGCTTCGTCACCGTCAAGAACGGGAGCGACTGTCCGAACCTCATCTTCCAGGCGCCGGTCGCCGACCCGGACGTCGGGGACACCCTCATCTACAACTTCTACGTCGATGCGGACCGGTTCCCGGCCTTCGTCAAGCAGGCCACCATCAGCGCCGACGCCAAGACCGAGGTTCGCCCCGACCCGGCGACCTACGAGGTGAGCTTCGCGACCCCGGGGCCACTCCAGGAACCGGGAGAGCACGTCGTGGAGCTGCTGCTGTCCGACGGAGCGCTCGTCGGCCGGGATCCACAGCCCCGTCAGGTCACGCTGCTCGACGGAGGCACGGCGCCGAATCCCACCTTTGCGGTGACCTACGCCTGGACGGTGACCACCGTCGCTGGATCTTGCCCGTGACTCGCGGGGCGTTCTTCCCCGGCCTCGTGCCGGTGTTCCTGCTCCTCGCCGGCTGCAACCTGTTCGTCGAGCCCAGCCCGCCGGAGGGTAGCTGCACCGTCGACCAGGACTGCCTGCCCGGACAGCGGTGCTACGTCGACGGCTGCGGCACGCTTCCGGCGGACCTCCTGGCCGAGATCGTCACCTCGGCGCCCACCGGCGTCACGAGCGTGGACATGCCGCTCGGCCAGCCGGTGGCGAACATGAACATCGTCGTCCCCAAGCAGCAGATCGTCGAGCTCACCCTGCGCCGGGGCACGGGACCCTACCCGGCCAGCGTGCAGCTGCTCGCCACCGGGACGAGCACGCTGCTCCCCGGGGTGACCCGCACGGCGCAGACGGCGGGCGCGGCGGCGAACGGCATCTTCCAGCTGGGGGTCTCGACGGGCCGCTACACGCTCGTCGCGAGCCCCCTGGACCCGGCGGTCCCGCCCGCGACGCAGACGGACGTGGAGATGGACGCCGGCGTGAACCTGCTCACGCTCGATCTGCTCACGGCGGCGCAGGTGCAGACGGTCACCGGGATTGTCCTCGCGGGGCCCGGACAGCCCGAGCCGGCACCGCCGACGGTCCAGCTCCAGGCTCTCGACGGACGGGCGCTGTCGGCGCCCGTCGCGGCGGACGGTGCCGGGGGGTTCCAGCTGTCGTTCGGCATCGGGGCGCTCGGCGGCGGCGCGGTGCTCCTGGCGAGCCCCGCCCAGGGTGCTCCGGGCGCGGTCGCGACGTTCCCGGTCTCGGACCCGGGCCAGTTCGGCTCACCCTTCCTGGTGGGCGACACCGAGCCGCCGGTCGTTGTCTCGGGGCAGGTGCTGGGCCCCGACGGGGCGCCGGTGCCGGGAGCGAGCATCTTCATCCAGGGGACGGTGATGGGCGGGGGGACGGGGAACGTGGGTCCGGCGTACTCGGGCGACGCCGGGACCTTCAGCCTCTCCACCTTGCCCCAGGCCAGCGCCGGATCGCTCCAGCTGTGGATCGTCCCGCCCCCCGGGTCGATCGCCGGACTGATCCGGACGGCGGTGAATGTCCCGGCCGGGGCTCCGGTGGCGGGCAGCTGGACCTGCCCGGCGCGGCCGGTGCTGAGCGGAGGGATGCTGTTCCCCGATGCCGGGCCGCTCGTCGGGGCGGTGCTGCGGGCCGACCCGGTGCTTCCGCTCGATCCCGGCACGCCGCTGCCACCGTCAGGCGCGTCCGGCCAGACCGGAGAGGCAGGGACCTTCGCCCTGCGGCTCGATCCGGGGGTGTACCAGCTCGAGGTCCAGCCCGGGGCCGCACTCCCGGTGCTCCGCCGCGTGGTCCGGGTGACCGGCACGGGCCTCCAGCTCGACCCCGTGACGCTCCCCACGGGGAGGACGCTCACCGCCCGCATCCTCCGGGTGTCGACGCCGGTGCCCCAGGCACTGCTCCGCGTTTACAGGAAGGACACCCTGGACGACGGAACCCCCCGGGCAGTACTCGTCGGCCAGGGCGTCTCTGACGTCAGCGGCCAGGTGCGAGTGCTGCTCCCCCAGCATTGAGTGGCCTCGGCGTCAGCCGCCGTGTGCCTCGCCCACCATCCGGTGAAAGCGATCAAGCGCGGGGCCGATCTCTCCCGAGTACTGCACGGCCGAGGTGGTGTAGAGGTCCTCGAGGTGCTCGAGCTGCCGGAAGAGCGCGGCGATCTCCTTGCGGTCCGGCGCGTCGACGCCGCAGCTGCGCTCGGACTGACGCAGGCGGTCCAGCCACTCGACCCGGAAGGCCATCCAGCTCGTGTCCGCCCGCGAGGCGGGGGTGATGCCGGTGAGCGCACGCCGGCGCCCCTCCATCTCGTCGAGGAGGGCCGAGGCCCGCTCCACGCACGCCGCCGGCCCGAGGGCTGCCGTCCGCACCGGTTCCCGGCGGGGGCTCATCGCCCGCACCGAGCGTGCGACGCTCGCGGTGATCAGGATGCAGAAGAGGGAGACCACGACCAGGTAGACCCCGAGCACCGCCATCCGGTACGGGCGATAGCGCGGGTCACGCACGGGCGCGGGCTGGGCCATCGACTCCTCGTCAGGGCTGGCGGGCCGGAGCGCCGGAGGACGGGGGCGGGAGCAGCCCCGCGGACGACTCGGCTGCGGTCTTGAACACCGCCTGCCTCCGGCCGCCGCCGGTTCCCGCATCGCCCTGACCGGCCGGCGCGGACGCCTGGGCGGGCGCGGCAGTTGGCGCGGTCGCGGCGGTGGGCGGTGCCACCGCGCCGGTCGGGCCGGTGGTGACGCCCGCGTCGGAGTTGTCACCGGACATGGCGCGCTTGGCCGCCGAGAGGCGGGCCTTCAGCATCGGCGTGAACTGGGACACGGGGTACATCCCCAGCGCCTCTCGGGCGACGGCGGCTGCCTGCTCGGGCTTCCCGGTCTGCTCATACGCCTGCGCGAGCAGGGTCATCGCCCACTCGCGATTCTTGCTGCGGCGGTCCTTCTCCACGAACGTCTTCAGGGGAGCGATGGCGGGCTCGTACTTGCGCTGCTGGACGTATGCGTTACCGAGCATGAAGGACGCCTCGATCTGGTCCGGCTCGGTGGGCTGCATCGCCAGGAACCGCGAGAGGTCCTCGGTGGCCGCGGCCCACTCGTTCCGGCGGAACGCGGCCTTGCCCCGCTCGAACGCGGTCTGACCGAGCTCGCGCCTGAGCGCCGCCGCCCGGTCCGCCAGCGCCTGGCGCTCCAGCGGGTCGAGCTTGCTCTGGTCCACCTTGGCAAGGGCGCTGATTCCCTCCAGGCGGCGATCCCCGGGCAGCTCGGTCATCATCCGGTAGGCATCGGTCGCCGAGCGGCGCGCGGTGGCGATCGCGGCCTGGTCCGCGCGCTCCTTCTCGTTGGCCTGGGTCAGGGTCTTCAGCTCGGCCACGGCCTTGTCGCGCTCGCCGTTGGCGGCGGAGGCGCGAGCGCCGGACAGCAGGAGGCCCGCGCCGCCGGCCAGGATCGCGAACACCGCGTAGGCCGCGGCGGAGGAGATCATCTGCTTCCGCTCGAACTCCTTCTGCCGTGCCCCGAATGCCTTCACCTCCGAGTGCAGGGTCTTCAGGAGATTGTCGGTGCGGATGACGAGGTTTCTTCCCTCGATCACCTCACGGCGGATGTCCGCCAACTCTCGTTCCAGGTCCGTCCCCAACGTGTCCTCTCGTGTGCCAGGTGGCTGCTCCGAACAGACCACCTCGGAGCCCGCATTCCAAGCGTCGCTCGCTCGCCTCCCTGGTCACGCAACATCGCGCTTCAGGGCTGCTCACGGGAGGAGCGCGAGCACCGCGCGCTCCTCCACGACGACGCGGCGATGTCGCACCCGTGCTCCAGGATCGGTGGCGTCGAGCGCGGAGAGCAGCTGCCGGATCTCGTCCGCTGAGGGCTCCCGTCCCTCGCCCGACGCCGCGCAGGCGAGTGCCGCACGCACCTCGGCCCCGCCTTGCCCACCCTCGAGCGCGGCGACCGCTGCCTCCACCAGCACCTCGGGGCGCTGCCCGACCAGCGCGGGCGGCACCCCGACGAGACGGAGTGCGTCCGGTCCGAACGGCTCGACGACGATGCCCTCCGCCGCGAGCGCCTCGCGTCGCGCGGACACGCGTGACTCCATCGCCGGCGTCAGCGCAAGCGCCGCACCGAGCAGGGGTGCCTCGAGCGGCGCCCCGGCCTCGCGCTCCAGCCGGTGGGCCAGCACCCGCTCCCTGGCCGCGTGCAGATCGAGCACCACCAGCGAGCCACCCGGCCCCTCGCACACCAGCGCCCGCCCGCGCAGCGTCCCGAGCGGCCGAAGCGCGGCGAAGTAGCCCGGGGCCGGGGCAGCGTCGCGGTCCGGGAGAGCCTCTCCGTGCGCGGCCGGACGGTCCTGGACCTCTGGGAGCGGCAGCGGCGCCGACGAGGCACGGGAGAGGAACCGCTCCACCGCGGCCGCGTAGTCGGTCGACGGTGGCGGCCGGGCGGGGCCGTTGCCGAGGGCGTCGCGCAGGACCGCCCGGGCGATCGCGGCCTGGACCGCGTCGGTGACCTCGGCGGCCTCGGCGAAGCGCACCTCGAGCTTCTGGGGGTGAACGTTGACGTCCACCCGCGACGGCTCGATCTCCACGAAGAGCACGCCGACCGGCTGTCGCCCGGAGGGGAGCGACGGGGCGAGCCCGCGGTGGACGGCGAAGTGCAAGGTCCGGTCTCGCACGTGCCGCCCGTTGACGAAGACGTAGAGGGACCGCGCGGTGGAGAGGCTGAACTCCGGAGCGGCGATGACCCCGTGAACGCGGAGCCCGAGGCGCCGTTCCTCGACCGGAAGCAGGAAGGGGGCGACCTCGGGCCCGAGCGCCGCGGCGATGCGCTCGCGGAGGTCTCCGGGAACCGGCGGCAGGACGTGGACGGTGCGCCCCTCGTGCTCGAGCCGGAAGGCGACATGGGGATTGGCGAGCGCCAGGCGGAGCACGGCATCCTCCACGTGTTTCAGCTCGGTCTCGCCCCGGCGGAGGAACTTGCGGCGGGCGGGCACGGTGCCGAACAGCTCCTCCACCCGGACCTGGGTCCCTGGACGGGCAGCGGCGGGCGACACCCGGACCTCGCCGTTCTCGACGCGCACCTCGGTGCCCTCGGGGGCGCCGTGCAGCGAGGTGCGCAGGACGAGTCGTGACACCGAGGCGATGGCCGCCAGGGCCTCGCCGCGGAACCCGAGGGTGCGGATGGCGAGGAGGTCGTCGGCGGTGCGGAGCTTGCTGGTGGCATGGCGGCGAACGCTGAGCACCGCGTCGTCCCGGGACATCCCCGATCCGTCGTCGATCACCTCGATGAGCCGGGTCCCACCGCCTTCGATGGTCACCATGACCGAGCGCGCCCCGGCGTCGATCGCGTTCTCCCCCAGCTCCTTGACGACGGACGCCGGGCGCTCGACGACCTCGCCGGCGGCGATCTGGTCGATGAGGGCGTCGCTGAGGAGCGCGATGCTCGGCATCGTCGGTCTCCGCGCTACACCGGCCCCCCGGGGCAGCGCAACGGGCTGGTCCCGGGAACCGGGCCCCGTGGTTCCGGTGGCAGCCAGGGAGGAGTTCCGGTACACCGGCCGCGAAGGATGGGGCGAGAGAGCGGCAGTTCCCTGCGGGTGGCAGTCACCGGCCCGACCAGCGAGTTCGGAGCACTGCTGCTCCCGAGACTCCTCGCGGAGCCGCGCATCGAGCAGCTGTTGACCTTCGGCCCACGGCCGGTGACCGGCGCGCGCCTGGTGCATCACCGGGTGGACCTGACCCGCTGGGACGTGGAGTCGGAGCTGGAGGCAGCCCTCTCCGAGGGGCCGGTGGACCTGCTCTACCACCTGGCCTTCCTGCACGGCCGGACGCGGTCGGCCGG
>CAZDSB010000433.1:0-7629 GCA_964507515.1 uncultured Myxococcaceae bacterium | reverse complement strand
CCTCACCTCGGCTCCCACCTGGCTCAACTGGGTTCAATGGACGCTGCGCACACGGCCCAGCGGCGGGGGACGTTTTTTCAGGAGAGGTGAGAGGCTGGCGACGGACAGGCGGGAGATGGGAACCGACGAGGGGGCACTGCGCAAGGCCACACTCCGCGAGCAGCTCACCGCCCGTCGGAAGGCGCTCAGCGCCGAGCTGGTCGACACCCGGGGTCTGAAGATCCAGGCGCGGTTCCTGGCGACCCCCTACTACCACCACGCGCGGACCGTGGCGCTCTACGCGCCGATCCGCGGCGAGGTGCCGACACGTGACATCCTCACCGCCGGTCTCGCCGACGGAAAGGTGATCTGCTACCCGCTCAGCCACGTGCGAGGGCGCGTGCTCTCCTTCCGCGCGGTGCGGAACGAGTCCGAGCTCGAGCCCGGTCGCCTCGGCGTTCGCGAGCCGGCCGACGCCGCCGAGCTCATCCCGGTGGAGCAGATCGATCTCTTCGTCGTCCCGGGCCTCGGCTTCACGCCCGACGGCAAGCGGCTCGGGCGCGGCGGTGGCTACTACGATGCGACGCTGAAGGCGGGCGCCATCGCCAGTCGCCGTGTCGGGCTCGCTTTCGCGGAACAGATCGTGGACGATCTCCCGACCAACGAGGACGACGTCGACGTCGACTTCGTCGTCACCGAGAACGAGGTCTTCCGCGGCCTGGCGCGGCCGCCCGATTTCGCCACCACGTGATCGTCCTGTTCATGGGGGATGTGGTGGGCAAACCGGGGGTGCTCGCCGTCCGGACCCTCCTGCCTCGCCTCATCGCCCGGCACGAGGTCGACCTCGTCGTCGCCAACGCCGAGAACTCGGAGGGCGGCGCCGGCATCTCTGGCGAGTCCGCCGAGGCTCTGCTCGGCGCGCAGGTGAATCTCCTGACCTCGGGAAACCACTTCTGGACCAAGCGGCAGATCCTTCCCTGGGTCGAGGGACATCCGGAGATGCTCCTGCGGCCCGCGAACTACCCGGAGGGGAGCCCCGGGCGTGGCCACACCGTCGTCCAGACGCCCGACGGGCGAAAGCTGGGCGTGCTCAACCTCGAGGGGCGAGTGTTCATGAAGTCGCTGGATGACCCCTTCCGGGTCGGTGAGCGCCTCGTCGCCGAGCTCCGGCGCGCCACCTCCTGCATCCTCGTCGACATGCATTGCGAGGCCACGAGCGAGAAGAACGCGATGGGCGCCTGGCTCGATGGCAAGGTCTCCGCGGTGGTCGGGACCCATACCCACGTGCAGACGGCGGACGAGCGCATCCTTCCGGGTGGCTCGGCCTTCATCACCGACGTGGGGATGTGCGGCCCGCTCGACTCGGTGATCGGCATCAAGAAGGAGCAGAGCATCGAGCGGTTCCTGACCCAGCGCCCCAACCAGTACGAGGTGGCGAAGAACCTGGTCTACCTCCAGGGAGTGGTCATCGACATCGACGACGGCACCGGAAAGGCCCGGAGCATCAGCCGGGTGCGGGAGCACCTTCCCGGGACGTGACCCCTCCCGGCTGGCCTGGTAGGTGGAGCGGGATGTCGCTCCTGCGCAGAGCCACTCCCGACGAGCAGTTCGCCGAGATTACCCGGGCCACCGTCGACCTCCAGGTCGCCGACGAGCTTCGCGCGAAACTCCGCCGTTCCTATGAGCGCGAGCAACCGCTCGTCATCAAGGCCGGATTCGACCCGAACCGCCCCGATCTGCACCTCGGCCACACCTTGCTCCTCACCAGGATGCGGCGCTTCCAGGACTTTGGGCACGAGGTGGTGTTTCTGATCGGCGACTTCACCGCGATGATCGGCGACCCGTCGGGAAAGAACGTCACCCGTCCGGCGCTGAGCCGCGCGGAGGTCCTCGCCAACGCCGAGACCTACAAGACCCAGGTCTTCAAGGTCCTCGACCCGGAGCGGACGAAGATCCGCTTCAACTCGGAGTGGCTCGACGCGCTCGGGACCGAGGGCACCGTCCGGCTCGCCGCGCACTGGCCGCTGGCTCGGATGCTCGAGCGCGACGACTTCAAGACCCGGTTCCGGGAGGGCCGGAGCATCTCGATGCACGAGCTGCTCTACCCCCTGTTCCAGGGGTACGACTCCGTCGCGCTCAAGGCGGATGTCGAGCTCGGCAGCACGGACCAGCTGTTCAACCTGCTCGTGGGCCGCACCCTGATGCGCGAGTACCGGCTCGAGCCTCAGGTCATTCTCACCGGGCCGATCCTCGAGGGGCTCGACGCTCGGATGGAGGACGGCCGCATCGTCGGCGAGAAGATGTCCAAGTCGCTGGACAACTACGTCAGCGTGGCGGAGCCGCCGTCCGAGATGTTCGGGAAGCTGATGAGCATCAGCGACGACCTGATGTGGCGCTACGCCGAGCTGCTCTCCACCCGCCCCCTGGAGGCGATCCAGGCCGACCGCGAACGGGTTGCTCGAGGAGCGCTCCACCCGAAGGACGTGAAGGTCGCGTTCGCCCGGGAGATGGTCGCCCGGTTCCACGGTCCGGACGCTGCGGAGGAGGCCGCGTCAGAGTTCGAACGTCGGTTCTCGCGGCGCGAGGTCGACCCCGAGAAGTTCCCCGAGCATGTCGTTGCGACGGGGGGCGCGCGGGTTCCGCTGGTCAGGGCGCTGCTCGATGCCCAGCTGGTCGCATCGACGTCGGAGGCCCGCCGCCTCATCACCCAGGGGGCCGTGAAGGTCGATGGGGAGCGTGTCATCGACGCCAAGGCCGAGCTGACCCCCGGAACCCACCTGGTCCAGGTGGGGAAGCTTCGGGCAGCCCGGATCACCGTCCGCTGACGCCGTCGGACAGGTCTCAGAGACCTCGTTCAGGCCCGTCGGAGCAGACCCGGAGGTCCCGTCACGTTGGCCAGCGGGCTGACTCAGCGCGACATCGGGGCGGATGGGGCCCCGGACTTCGGGCTTCGAGGTATCAGAGACCTCGCTCGAGCGAGCTGGCTCGACTCATCGCGGGGGAGGACGTGGGTGTTTCAGGGGTGAGCGTTGGCTGGCCGCTTGCCTTGCGGGCGAGGAGGCGCGCGCCTAGCGTGGGCGGGGTGAGGGGAGCTCGCGGCGCGGGCGGGGGGCTGCTGGGGCTGCTCGTGCTGGCGGCAGGGTGCACTCACGACGCGTATCAGCCAGCACCGGTCCGTGTGGAAGCGCCGGTCGGTCAGGCTGTCTTCGAGGACTGCGACCTCGGCGACGGGAGCAGCGTGCCCTCCGCCTTCCCGAAGAGCTCGCTCGCGCCCGCGGGCAGCGCGGAGCATGGGCTCGCCTGCGGTCTGTCCACCCAGCTCAACGCGCTGGGAGAACCCTCGCTGTTTCCACTCCCGCGCGCCGCCGAGGTCTATCGCGTTCTCTGGCTTCGCTCCGGCGCTCACCCCGTGAGCGTCCGCTTCGAGCGTCTCGGTGACACCGGCCAGCTCCGCGGCGCCCAGACCGGCGGCAAGGGACTCGGTACCCCGGGCGATCTCCTCGAGGAGTCGAGCGCCGTCGCCTCCCCCGCGCAAGTCCGAGACCTCGTCGCGCGGATCGACGCGTCGCAGCTGTGGGGCCCTCCATCCTCCCCGTCCACGCTCCCCTCCATCGATTCCGGCTCCCTCTGGGTCTTCGAGGGGTCACGCGCGGGGCAATATCGGGTCCGTGTCTTTCAGCGCGACGCTCTCGCGCACGACCCGGCGTTCGGCGCGCTGGGACGCGCACTCCTCGCCGCCTCCGGCCTTCATGTGCAGGGCGGCGTGTACTGAGCCCCTGGGCACGCCCGCCCTTCAATCGGCCCGGAGAGAAGAACGCTCCGGCTCTCGCCGGGATCACCGCAGGTCAGCACCCTCCTCGCGAAGTCCCAGCCCGACGAGATAGATCTCCACGCTCGCCGAGCGCGTCGCCTCCGGTCGCACGACCTTCACCTCGCGGTACGCCTCGCGCAGCCGCGCGCGGAAAGACTCGAACTCCCCACCCATGAACAGCTTCGCGACGAAGCTCGAGCCCGGCCTTCCCAGAGCCCCGGCCAGCTCCAGCGCGCGCTCGGCCAGCCGGACAGACCGCGCCTCGTCCGTTGCCCGCACACCCGTCGTCTTGGGAGCCATGTCCGAGAGCACGGCGTCGTACGGCCCGGCCGCCACCGCCGCGATCTGCCGCTCCGCGTCTTCGGCCAGCGCGTCCACCACCGCCGTCCGCACCCACGCCTCGGTGAAGGGGCGCAGGGGCACGAGGTCCACACCGACTGCGAGGCCCGAAGGACCCACCGCCCGGGCGATGACCTGAAGGAATCCTCCCGGCGCAGCTCCGAGGTCCAGCACCCGGGCGCCCGCCCGCAGCAGATGGAAGCGCTCGACGAGCTCCTCGAGCTTGAATGCGCTCCGGGCCCGGAATCCTCGCTGCTTGGCCCGTTGGAAGTAGTGATCTTTCGGCCGGTACGGCTTGCCCATGGGTCGGACCCCTTCCATAGCATTCGTGCCGAGGGACGGATGAGGACCCGCGGCGTGCTCCTGGCGTGGATGTGGACGGTCCTGTCGATCTCGGCGGCGGTCGTGTCCACCGTGCACATCCAGCCGCTCCGGCGAGAGTCGGACGCGCTGCTCGTTCGCTCCCGCGAGCACGCCGACGCGTTCGCGAGCTCCTTCGACGGGCAGTTCGCCGACCAGCAGCTCGACACCTTCCAGCAACGCCGCGCCGTGGTGTCGCGGGTGCAGTCCTGGCAGCGCCTGCAGCTGCTCGGCGCGCTCGGCACGTTCGCCGGACTCTTCGCGGTGTGGCTGCTCTGGATGCTCGGACGCCTTCACGCGGACCTGGCGATGGCGGACCCGCACTCCGAGCGAGGATCCGCGACCACCTGACCGGCTCGCCAGCAGGACACGCCTGCGGCCCCGCCCTGGAGGCGATCTATTCTCGCGCCATGCCCGGGTGCGCGTGGTGCGGCAATCCGCTGGATGTGGTCGGGAATGCGGTGGGCCGCCGCGACACCTGCCCCCACTGCGAACACGACCTCCACGCCTGCCGCCAGTGCCGTCACTTCGATCCGGCGGTTGCCAAGGAGTGCAAGGAGCCGTTCGCCGAGGTTCCCGCGGACAAGGACCAGGCCAACTTCTGCGAGTTCTTCCAGCTCGGCGAGGGCGGGCTCACCGACGAGGATCCGCTCCGGGCTGCCCGTGAGGCCGCGGACGCGCTCTTCCGGCGCTAGCCGCTCTCTCCGCAGCGCCTACAGACCCTCGAGCTTGACGATGATCTCCTTCATGATCTCGCTCGTGCCACCGCCGATGGTGATGAGGCGGATGTCACGCCACGCCCGTGCGACCGCCGTCTCGTCCACGTAGCCCATCCCACCGTAGAGCTGCTGGCAGTCGTACGCGACGCGCTGGGCGAGATCGCCGGCGAAGAGCTTGGCCATGCTGATCTCCTTCACCGGGTCAAGCTCCGCGTCGAAGAGCGAGGTGGCGTGGTAGGTGAGGCGCTTCGCCGCCTCGACCGAGGCCAGGTGTTCGGCGAACCGGTGCCGCCAGACCTGGAACCCGATCAGGGGCCTTCCGAACGCCTGACGTTCGCGAGCGTAGTGGATGGCGTCCTGGAGCATCAGCTCCATTCCCGAGACCGCCCCCACGGCGGCGACCAGACGCTCGCCTTGGAAGTTGATCATGATGTGAGCGAAGCCACCGTTCTCCTCGCCCAGGATGTAGCGGACCGGAATCCGGCAGTCCTCGAAGTAGAGCACCGCGGTGTCGCTGGAGAGGTTGCCCACCTTGTCCAGCTTCTTGCTCACGCTGAAGCCGCGCACGTCGGTGGGGAACGTGACCAGCGAGACCCCCTCGTGACCGGGGCCGCCGGTCCTCACCGCCAGGGTGATGAAGTCCGCGCGTGTCCCGTTGGTGATCCACATCTTGCTGCCGTTGATCACGTACTCGTCGCCCACCCGTCGAGCGGTGGTGCGGATGCTCGCGACGTCGGAGCCACAGCCGGGCTCGCTCACCCCGAGGGCTCCGATGCGATCCCCAGCCAGCGCCGGTGCGAGGAACTCACGCTTCTGCTCGTCCGTTCCCAGCGCCCCGATGACGGGCGTGGCGATCTGGGCCTGCACCAGTAGCGCCATGTTCACTCCGGCGTTGCGGCTGCGCGCGAGCTCCTCGGTGAACGCCACCACGAACCAGTAGTCGCCCCCTGCGCCACCCCAGGCGGGATCGTGGTGGGCGCCGAGAAAGCCGAGCTCGCCCGCGCGCTGAAAGACCTCGCGCGGGAAGATGCCCGCCCGGTCCCATTCCAGGGCGTGGGGCGCGAGCTCCTTCTCCACCCAGTTTCGGACGCTCCGGCGGAACGCCTCGTGCTCCTCGGTGAACGGACTCTGGTTCGGCGGCACCCGGACCTCCCCGCGACGAATTGATTCCCGAGTCAATGATAGGGCACCCGCCCACGCAAGGTCCTGGTGAACCCCCTCCACTCCCCGTCCTGGCTGCCGGGGCCGCCTCGCCCGACTCGGGCTGTGCCCGGCTCCGGGAGGGGGGCTCAAGGACCTCTCAGAGACTTCGTCCAGGCCTCCGCCGGACGGCTGGCCCGGCCAGCTGTGCGCTCGGACGGACGCAGCCTCAACGGAGTCTCAGAGACTTCGTCTCGGCGAATCTCAGAGACTCGTGTCGACACATAACTTGTGGAAATGACTGAGAGTCCTTCTCCGAACGGGTCGGCAAGACGGCGGAGCCAAGCGGTCCGACGAAGTCTCTGAGACGTCGATCCGGAGACGTCGATCCGACGGAGCTCGGGGTCCGCCGTCAGCCCAGGGCGTCGATCTCCGACGGCGTGAGCCCGGCCTCGGACAGAACCTCTCGGGTGTGCTCCCCGAGCCCCGGCGCAGGGGTGGCCGCGGGGGGCCCCAGATGGAGCGGCGTCGCCAGCACGCCGGGCCGGGGGAACAGCCCCCGCGACTCGAGGTGCCCGTCTCGGCGAACCTCCTCCGCCGACAGCACCGGCTCCACGCACGCATCCAGCCCGGCAAGCCTCTCCAGCCACGTCGCGAGGGACGCCCCGGCGAAGGTTCGCCTCAGCAACGCCCGCACCCGCTCCGCTCCGTCCCCGCCGCCGTACGCCTCGGCGGTCAGGTCCCCCAGCCCGAGCCGGTCGCACAGCGCTGCAAAGAACTTCGGCTCGAGCGCGCCCACCGCGAGCCACCGGTCGTCCGCCGTTCGGTAGAGCCCGTAGGACGGCAGCCCTCCGTCCAGCATTCCCTCCCCCGCCGGCGGCACCGGGAACCCGAGCAACGCGGGCCCGAGGTGGAGCGCCGCGAACGACGTCGCCGCCTCGACCAGCGACACGTCGACCAGCCGGCCGTTCCCGCTCGTCACCCGCGCGAGGAGGGCCGCGAGGATGCCGCTCACCGCGACCCACGCCGCACCGATGTCCGCGACCTGGGCTCCCGGAATCGCCGGCGCTCCGTCGCACCCTCCCATCGCCAGGAGCCCCGCGCGCGCCGCGTATCCGAGATCGTGCCCGGCCCGCCCCCGGTCCGGCCCGGTCTGCCCGAACCCCGAGACAGCGCAGATCACCAGCCGCGGAAACGCGTCCCGCAGCGCCGCGTGTCCTAGCCCCAGCCGGTCCATCACCCCGGGCCGGAACCCCTCCACGAGCACGTCGCACCGGCCGA
>CAZDSB010000432.1:0-5143 GCA_964507515.1 uncultured Myxococcaceae bacterium | reverse complement strand
GGGCCAGCGCGAAGGGGATGGCCAGGAGGATGAGCGTTCGCAGCGTGTAGAGGATCAGGCGCTTCAGCTTGAGGCGAGAGGCGGTGCGGCGCTGGCTGCGGAGCACGAAGGCGATCGCCGCGAACGGGTGCGGCCTCGGCTTCCGGCGATCGAAGAGATGAACCGCGAGCGGGATGAGCGCCGCCACCGCCCCCAGAAGCAGCCAGGGCTGGGCGAAGGTCACGCGGCCCTCCGCTGGCGCCGTCCGAGGAAGCGCAGGAGCACCGCGTCTAGCGGCTCGTCGGTCCGCACCAGCATGTAGTCCACGTCGGCCTCGGTGCAGGCGGCGCGGGTGCGGTCGAGGAAGGCGCGAAACTCCTCGAGGTAGCTCTCGCGGATCTCCCGGGCGTTCACCTCGATGCGCCGCTCGTCCTCGAGCGAGAGGAAGAGGGTCGGATCGTCGAAGGGGAACTCGAGCTCGGCCGGGTCGAGCACGTGGAAGAGGACCAGGTCGTTGCGCCGCGCCCGCAGCGCGAGGATGCGGGCCAGCGCCTCGTCCCGGTCGTCGAACAGGTCGGAGAAGACCGCGACCAGCTGCCCGCGCCGCACCCGCTCCGCCAGGTGGTCCGCCGCGGCGAAGAGATCCGTCCCGCCGCTCGCCTGGAGCGAGTCCAGCGCATCGAGCACGGTGTGCAGGTGCCCCGCCGCCGCCCGGGGCGGAACGTCGGCCGCACCCGCCCGCGTGACGACGCTCACCCCCACCGCGTCCTGCTGCCGCACGAGCATGTACGCCAGCGTGCCGGCCAGCGTGGTGGCCACCTCGAGCTTGGACAGCGGCCCACTGCGGTAGCCCATCGAGCCGCTCGCGTCGACCACCAGGGTCGCCTTGAGGTTCGTCTCGTGCTCGTAGCGCTTCACGTAGTAGCGGTCGAATTTGCCGAAGGCCTTCCAGTCCAGATGGCGCAGCTCGTCCCCCGGCGCGTACTCCTTGTGCTCGGAGAACTCGACGCTCTGCCCCTGGTGAGGGCTCTTGTGCAGGCCGGAGAGCACGCCCTCCATCACCGCGCGGGCGCGGAGCTTCACCCCGGCGAGCTTGGCCAGCGTTGCAGCGTCGAGCGACGTCAAATCGGCCGCCCTCCGTGACGGCGGCCGCCGTGACCTCGCTGACTATTGCGACCTGACCGCATCCCGACGTGGACCTCGACCGCGGCCGCCCTGACTTACCCCTTCACCAGCTCCAGCAGCTGCTGGACGATGCGGGTGCTGGTGATGCCCTCGCTCTCGGCGGCAAAGTTGGGCAGCACCCGGTGGCGCAGGACGGGGAGGGCGAGCGCGCGGACGTCCTCGACGGTCGCCGCGAAACGTCCCTGGAGGACGGCCCGCGCCTTCGCCGCCACCACCAGGTACTGGCTCGCCCGCGGACCGGCACCCCAGTTCACGTGTTTGCGCACCGCCTCGGGAGCCCCGGGCTCCTTGGGCCGGGTCTGCCTCACCAGCTCGACCGCGTAGCGCACCACGTGGTCCGGCACCGGGACCCGGCGGACCAGTTCTTGAAGCGCGAGGATCTGCTCCGGCGAGAGCACCTTCGTCAGCCGGGGCGCCGTGCCCGAGGTGGTGCTCTTGACGATCTGGAACTCCTCCTCGGCAGTGGGGTAGCCCACGTCCACGAGGAACATGAACCGGTCGAGCTGCGCCTCGGGCAGCGGATAGGTGCCCTCCTGCTCGATCGGGTTCTGCGTGGCGAACACCAGGAAGGGCAGGTCCAGCGGGTAGGTCTCTCCGCCCGCGGTGACGCGGTACTCCTGCATCGCCTGGAGCAGCGCCGCCTGCGTCTTGGGTGGAGTGCGGTTCACCTCGTCGGCGAGGATGATGTTGGCGAAGAGCGGCCCGCGCACGAAGCGGAACTCGCGCCGCCCGGTGGCCCGGTCCTCCTCGAGGATGTCGGTCCCGGTGATGTCCGAGGGCATCAGGTCCGGCGTGAACTGCACGCGGTTGAAGGTGAGGTTGAGGACCTCTGCCAGCGTCGAGATGAGCAGCGTCTTCGCCAGCCCGGGGACGCCCACGAAGAGACAGTGCCCGCGGGAGAACAGGGCGATGAGGAGGTGGTCCACCACCTCGCGCTGCCCCACCACGCGCTTCTCGATCTGCTCGACGATGGCCGACCGGGCCCGGGCGAGCGCCTCCACCGCGCGCAGGTCGGCGCCGGGCTCCACGGCAGTCAGGGGGGTCGAGGACATGGGAGAGGTCATAGCCGTTCGGAGGCCGTGGGTTCGGACGTCTTGACGGGCTTCTTCGCCGCCGGTTTGGGTGGACGGGGAGGCTCGGCCGGGCCGCGGGGGAGCGCGACGTCGGCCGGATCGGTATGCGGGCCCGGGAGCCGCGCCAGCAGCTCGGGCAGGTGCTCCACCGGGACGCCGGTGAGGACCGAGGACGCGCTCCGGGCGCGATCGACCAGCTGCGTGTCGCCGAGCGACTGGGCGGTCTTGAGCAGCGCGAGGTGAATCTCGGGGTCGAACGGGTCCTGCGCCAGTGCGGCCCGGTACGCGCTCCGTGCCTCGGCCCACTGCCCCCGGCTCAGGTAGATGCGCCCGAGGTGGACCTGCGTCGAGGCGTAGCCGGGGTGAGTCTCGAGCGAGCCGAGCAGGACCCTCTCCGCCTCGTCCAGCCGCTTCACCGCCATGAGCGCCAGCGCGTACTTGTTGGAGATCGTCTCGTAGGCGTTGCCCACCAGGGCGTGCGCCTTGCCGTACTCCTCGGCGGCGGCGACGAAGCGGCCCCGCTCGCGAAACAGCTCGCCCAGGTGTGCCCAGCGGCGCGCCACGGGGTTCTCCACCTCGTCGAAGTCGCCGAAGGAGATCTCCCGGCCCTTCTTGCCCTCCTCGGGTGGGGTGTTCTTTCCCTTGAGGACGGGGCGCTCGGCGGTGGCCGGTGTCTTCGTCGCCGGTGCCGGCTGCGCCTTGAGGTAGGCCATCCAGCCCTTCTCGAAGCTCCCGAACGACTTCCCGGTCGCCTTCTCCACGGCCTGCTGGTCCGTCGCGCCCGCGCCCATCGCCTCGACGATGGTGCGGAGCGACTTCATCCCGTGCTCCTTGTGGAGGTACTCGGCGGCGAAGAACACCTCGGCGAAGGCGGTCGCCGCGTCCTTCCAGGTGGGGAGCTTGGCCATCGAGGGATGCATCCGCGCGAAGGGGATGAGGTCGTTCTTCTGGACTCGCTCGGCGAGGAGGCTGCGGGACGACGGCGGGAGCGCCCTGCCCGCCGGCCCGCGCCAGCGAGACTCGAGGTACTTGGCCAGCGCCTCCTGCAGCCAGATGGGAACCGAGTTGTGGCCGGTCTGGGTGACGACGAGGTGCGTGTACTCGTGCGCCAGCGTGTCGAGCCAGTCGTACCCGCGCAGCAGCGCCTTCGGAGACGT
Organism: uncultured Myxococcaceae bacterium; assembly: GCA_964507515.1. GTDB lineage: Bacteria > Myxococcota > Myxococcia > Myxococcales > Myxococcaceae > RPRB01. The sequence goes on along the minus strand of CAZDSB010000432.1, from coordinate 1,749 downwards.
CACCATCAGCTTGTTGAACTTGCAGATGGCGATGGTGCCGGTCTGGTCGATCTCCTTCTGGGAGAGGGTGGAGACGCGGGCGAGCTCCGAGGCGTCGTTCACCACCTCGACCCGGACCTTTCCCGGCGGGGCGTGGCCCAGGTCCTTCTCCAGGGCCGCCCGCTGCGCCTCGAGGGCATCCAGCGCGTAGGGCGCGAGGACCGCGTCCTTTCCCTTCGGGTAGAGGAAGATGAAGTGCTCGCTCTCGGCCTTCTCGTTGTCGCGGGTGATGGCCAGCGTGTCGCGAGCCAGCCGGAGGTAGCTCCCCGGCCGGTCCTCCACGCCCGCCAGCTCCAGCGCCGAGACTGCGTCGGCGTAGCGCCCTTCGCCGAAGGCCACCCGGCCGGCGAAGAAGTCGAACGACTCGTTCTCCTCGTGCCCCTGCCGGAGCCTGTCGAGCTCGGCGCGCGCGGCGACGTAGTCCTCCTCGTCGAGCAGCTCCTCGAGCGCGCGCACCCGGGAGCGCACGTCCGCCGGCGCGGCCCAGGCCAGGCCGGCCAGCAGGAGGAGGCAGGCAGCGGCGGCTCGCCTCACTTCACCAGCTCCTCGTAGTAGCGCTTCACCTGGTCGCGGTAGCGCTCCGGCGTGCCCTGCTTCATCGCGTCCAAGAGATCTTTGCGGAATTCCCGCGGCGCTCCGTTGGGGTCCGCGTCCGGGACCTCCACCTTCTGCCGGCTGACCTCGTTGCCGCCCTCCTGCTCACCGCCGGCGAGTAGCGGAAGCGGCAGCCCGCCCTTCCCGCCGCCGCGCTGGCTCTGCTGCATCGACTGCTGGAGCTGCTCGAGCGAATCCAGCGCTGCCTTCTGCTCGCCGTAGCCGCGCTGAGGATCCTTGCCCTCCAGGCGCTCGGTGGCACCGGCCATGCGGTCGGAGATCTGCTGGAGGGCCTCCTCCCCCTGCTCGCCGAAGAGGGGCGCCATCTGCTCCAGCTGGCGCATCTTCTGCTGGAGGTCCTGGGCGCGCTGGCCGAGCTTGCGCTGACCCTGCCCCAGCTCCTGGAGCTTCTGCTTGTCCGACTGGCCGAGCTGGGAGGAGAGCGGGGGGAAGAGCTGGTCCAGCTTCTTGCGGATGTCCCGCACCGTGTCCGCGTCCTTCTCCAGCCGCTGCGCCAGCCGCCGCGACTTCTCGCGCACGTCCGGCGGGTTCTGGTACGCCTCGTCGAGCGCACGCTGCTGCTCGCCGGCGCGGGCGAGCTCCTCCGCCTGCCGCACCGCGCGCTGCGCAGCCTCGGCCGCGAGGTCGAAGTCCTCCGACTTGAGCGCCGACTTGAGATTGTCCAGCTCGGACTTGGCCTGTTCCAGCGGCTGGTCCGCGCGCGGGCTCAGGTCGTTGGGTCCCACCCGCTGGTAGTCCTGCGCCACCTGGTCCGCCTTCTTCTGCAGCTGCTCCTTGAGGCCCGCGGCCGCCTGCTTCATCCGCTGGCGCATCTGCTCGCGGTAACGGTCCCTGACCGCCTTCGTCTGCTCCGCGAGCTGGCGCTGCTCCTCGGTGGTGTTCTTCAGCGCGTCGCTGAACTCGCGGTAGCGCTTCACCAGCTCGGGGTTGGCTCGGCCGCCCATGCTCTCGGCGTTCTCGTCCAGGCGCTTCTGCAGCTCGCTCATCTGGGCCTGCAGCTGCTGGAGTCGCGCGAGGGCCTCCTCGGTCTTGCCTTCCTTGAGGAGCTTCTCGATCTCGTCCAGGCCGCCCTGCATGTCCTGCTGGCGGGCCATC
>CAZDSB010000431.1:0-4260 GCA_964507515.1 uncultured Myxococcaceae bacterium | reverse complement strand
GCGGCCGCCTCCGCTTCCTTTCCTCTCGTCAGCAGAAACGCTGCGAGCAGGCTGCGACGCAAGAAGCTGCGGCGATGGCGTCTCGCGTGATCCCTCCCGGGCCTCCGAGGAGGTCATCACGGCTGCGCGGTCGCGGCGACGGAACCTTCGGACACGCCGCCAACCGCAGTGCCCAGGGCGGGATTCGAACCCGCACACCTTTCGGCGCCACCCCCTCAAGATGGTGTGTCTACCAGTTCCACCACCTGGGCTTGAAAGAGGACGGTCTACGTATCAGGGACCCCCGGCGCTTTCCAGTCCCCCCGTGACGAGCCACACCGCCAGCGGGACCAGCAGGTTGTCCGTCGCGCGCGGGGCAAGCGCCTCCGCCATCGCGGCCGCGGCGGCTGCCCCGAGGACCCGCGCCACCGGGAGCGGCGCGCCGAACCAGAGGCCCGCGATCGCAGCTCCGGCCGCGGCGAACACCGCCACCACCAGCGTTCCCTCCGCGCTCTTCGTCTTCGCCCAGGGCACCTGGTAGCGGTGCCTCCCCCGGAGCCGGCCCGCGAGCCCGCCGACGCCGTCCCCGAGCGCGAGCGCGAGGAACCCCGCTGCCGCCGGCACCGGTGAGTCCCCGAGCAGCCCCGCCGCAGTCAGCGCCGCCGCCGAGACCCCGTACAGCACGAGACCCGACCACGCCTCGCCGTCCCCCGACACCGAGCGCTCCAGCGACCGCGCCACCTCGAACCGCCGCCCGAGCAGCGGGACCGACAGCAGCACGGCGAACCCGACGGTCGCGACGGCGATCGGCGGCCACGGCGACAGCCACGCGCCCCACCCCAGCGGCCAGGCCCCCGCGCCGACGTGCAACACGTCGCGCACGTACGTCCTCGGCAGCCCCCGCCCGGCGAGCCACAGGCACACGCCCAGCCCGCCGGCGAACACCGCCGACCAGAGCAGGACGAGCAGGCCGTCGTGCACGGCCCCCCGACCCTTGGCTACTTCGCGGGAGCGGGCGCCGCCGGAGCCGCGGCCGGGGCAGGCTGCGCATCACCGGCCGTCGGCGCCGCGGCCGGAGCCGCCGAGCCGGCCGGTGCAGGCGCGGACACGGGTGCCGGCTTCGCCATCAGGCTGCTCGTCACCGAGCTCCGCACGCCGACGAAGGACAGGCCGAGCGACGTCAGGAAGAACAGCCCCGCGCACACCGCGGTCAGCTTGCTCAGGAACGTCACCGCGCCGCGGCCACCGAACGCCGACGTCGCCGCGCCGCCCCCGAGCGCCGCCCCCATCCCCGCGTCCTTCCCCGGCTGGAGGAGGATCACGAAGATCATGAAGACGCACAGCAGGACGTGGATGACGGTGAAGAAGGCGACCATGAAGGGACGCGCACCCTAACGGGCAGCCGACCCCGCAGGCAAGTCGGCGGCCGCGATGATCGCCAAGAATTCCTGGGCCTTGAGGCTCGCCCCGCCCACCAGCGCCCCGTCCACGTCCGCCTGCGCGAGCAGCTCTGCTGCGTTGTCCGCCTTCACCGAGCCCCCGTACAGGATGCGCAGCGACTCCCCCACCGGCCGGCCGAACAGCCGGACCAGCAGCTCGCGCAGGTGGGCGTGGACCTCCTGCGCCTGCGCCGGCGTCGCGTTCCTCCCCGTGCCGATGGCCCACACGGGCTCGTAGGCCAGCACCACGTGCGCCATCTCCTCCACCGCGATTCCGGCGAGGCTGCCGTGCAGCTGGGTCGCGCACACCTCGAGCGTCCGGCCGCCGTCACGCTCCACCAGCGTCTCGCCCATGCACACCACCGGCCGCATCCCGGCGTGGAGCACCGCGCGCGCCTTCTTGCTCACCCACGAATCCGTCTCGCCGAACAGCTGCCGCCGCTCGGAGTGCCCGACGATGACGTAGGCGCAGCCGAGCGCCTTCAGCATCGCCGCGGAGATCTCCCCGGTGAACGCGCCCTGCGCCTCCCAGTGCACGTTCTGCGCACCGAGGGCGATGCCGCCCCCCTCGAGCGCCCGCGACGCCTGCTCCAGCGCCGTGAACGGCGGCGCGACCATCACCTCGCAGCGCCCCGCGGTGTAGCCGTCCCGCAGCTGGTGGATCAGCTCCACGGCCTCCGGACCGGTGCGGTGCATCTTCCAGTTTCCGGCCACCATCGGCCTGCGGCGTGGCGACGTCATCGACGGTCTCCCGCGATCAGGACTCGAGCGCCTTCACCCCGGGCAGCTCCTTGCCCTCGAGGAACTCCAGCGAGGCGCCGCCGCCCGTCGATACGTGAGACATCTTCTTCGCGAGGCCGAACTCCTGCACCGCCGCCGCGCTGTCGCCGCCACCGACCACGGTGACCGCGTCCTTCAGCCCGGCGATGGTCTCGGCGACCGCCTTCGTCCCGGCAGCGAACGCCGGAACCTCGAACAGCCCCATCGGCCCGTTCCACAGCACGGTGTGCGCGGGGCGAAGGTGCTCGGCGAAGAGCGCTCGCGTCCGCGGCCCGATGTCCAGGCCCATCAGCTCCGGCGGAATCGCCCGCTCCTTCACCTCGCGGATCGGCGCCTTGCCGGTCGGGTCCGTGCTCGCGATGTGGTCGATGGGCAGCACCACCGCCTTGCCGAGTCGCTCCGCCGCATCCAGCGCGCGCCGGGCGACGTCCAGCTTGTCGGCCTCGACGCGGCTCTTCCCCACCTCGATCCCCTGCGCCTTCAGGAAGGTGTAGGCCATCGCGCCGCCGACGATGAGCGAGCTCACCCGGGGGAGGAGGCTCTCGATCACCTTGATCTTGTCCGACACCTTCGCCCCGCCGAGCACCGCCACGTAGGGCACGGCGGGCGCCTTCAGCAGTCGCCCGAGAAACTCCAGCTCCTTCACCATCAGGTAGCCCGCCGCCCGCTCCTTCACGAACGGCGCCATCCCCGCGGTGGAGGCGTGCGCGCGGTGCGCCGTCCCGAACGCGTCCATCACCCAGACGTCCGCGTTCTCCGCCAGGGACCGGGCGAAGGCCGGATCGTTCGCCTCCTCCTCCTTGTGGAAGCGGAGGTTCTCGAGCAGCACCACCTGGGTCGGGGTCTGGTCCTTCACCATCTTGCGGACGCCGTCGCCCACGCAGTCGTCCGCGAGCAGGACCTCGTATGGCTTCCCGAGCAGCTCGGAGAGGACGCGCGCCGCCGGCTCGAGCGACAGCTTCGGATCGACCCCCTTCGGCCGTCCCAGGTGCGAGGCCACGATGAGCTTTCCGCCCATCTGGAGCACGCGCCGCAACGTCGGCAGCGCCTCGCGGATCCGCGTGTCGTCGGTGACCTTGCGTTCTTCGTCGAGCGGGACGTTGAAGTCCACCCGGACGAATACCCGCTTCCCCGTCAGCTGCAGATCATCGATGGAGCGGAAGGACACAGGCCGCCTCCCCCAAGGGCCTCAGCCCTTCGACATCACGAGCTTCGTCAGGTCCACCATCCGGTTGCTGAAGCCCCACTCGTTGTCGTACCAGGCCATCACCTTGGCGAGGTTCCCGTCGATGACGAAGGTGTTGGTCGCGTCGACGATCGACGAGTGCGGGTTGCCGTTGTAGTCCACCGAGACCGTCTCCGCCTCGCTGTACTCGAGCACGCTCTTCAGCGGTCCCTCGGCGGCCTTCTTGTACGCCGCGTTGATCTCCTCGGGCGTCGCCTTCCTCCCCAGCACCACCGTCAGGTCCACCAGGCTCACGTTCGGCGTCGGCACCCGGACGCTCACCCCGTGCATCTTCCCCTTCAGCGCCGGGAGCACGTCGCCGATGGCCTTGGCCGCGCCGGTGCTGGTGGGAATCATCGACAGCGCCGCCGCACGCGCCCTGCGCAGGTCCTTGTGGGTCAGGTCCAGGATCCGCTGGTCGTTGGTGTAGCTGTGGACCGTGGTCATCAGGCCCTTCTCGATCCCGAAGGTGTCCAGCAGCACCTTCGCCGTCGGCGCGAGACAGTTGGTGGTGCAGGACGCCGCGGAGAGGATCTTGTGCTTCGCCGGGTCGTACGCCTCGGTGTTGACGCCGATGGCGATGGTCACGTCCGGGCTCTTCGCCGGGGCCGAGATGATGACCTTCTTGGCTCCCGCGGACAGGTGATGGCTGGCCGCCTCGCGATCGGTGAATCGGCCGGTGCACTCCAGGACAAGGTCCACGCCCAGCTGCTTCCAGGGCAGCTTGGTCGGGTCCTTCTCGGCGGTGAAGGCGATGGTCCTTCCGTCCACCGTCATCGCCTTGTCGGTGGCCGAGACCTGCCCTGGATAGGTGCGGTGCACCGAGTCGTACTTGAA
>CAZDSB010000430.1:0-9030 GCA_964507515.1 uncultured Myxococcaceae bacterium | reverse complement strand
TGTCTGGCACCTTCGATCGCCTTCGATCGCGAGCGCCACCCGGCGTCCCTGACCGGCGGGCCTTCGGCTGAGCCGGCCCGGGCGTGGAGCCGGTGGGAGCGGGCAGGCACGCCGAGCGTCGATCCGCATTTTGTGCGCTGGACAGTCCCCCGCTTGCGGGTCGAAGAATCGGTCCCTGACTTTCGCGAAGGAGGACCCCATGCCGAGCTCTCGCATTGCACTGGTCACCGGAGGCGCCGGCGGCCTGGGCTACACCATCTGCACCAAGCTCGACGAGAAGGGCTACCGGGTGGTGCTGACGCACTCGCCCGGAAACACCACCATCAAGGAGACGCTCGCGGACCTCAAGTCCAAGGGGCACGACTTCACCGCCTACCCGGTGGACGTCGGCGACTACGACTCGTGCCAGCGCTGCGTCGCGCAGGTGCAGAAGGACATCGGTCCGATCGACATCCTGATCAACAACGCGGGCATCACCCGCGACATGACCTTCCGGAAGATGGGGAAGGGCGACTGGGATGCGGTCATCCGCACCAACCTCGACAGCATGTTCAACATGACCAAGCAGGTCATCGAGGGAATGCTGGAGCGAAGCTGGGGACGGGTCATCAACGTCAGCTCGGTCAACGGGAGCAAGGGCGCGTTCGGTCAGACGAACTACGCGGCCGCGAAGGCGGGCATCCACGGCTTCACCAAGTCGCTGGCGCTCGAGGTCGCGAAGAAGGGAATCACCGTCAACACCATCAGCCCGGGCTACATCGGGACGAAGATGGTGATGGCAATTCCCAAGGAAGTGCTGGAGACGAAGATCATCCCGCAGATCCCGGTGAGCCGCCTCGGCAAGCCGGACGAGGTCGCGGGCTTGATCATCTACCTGTGCTCGGAGGAGGCGGCGTTCGTCACCGGCGCGAACATCGCCATCAACGGCGGCCAGCACATGCAGTGACGGCGCGCGCGCAGACGCCGCCCTCTGTCCGCGACTGAATTTCCCGGTCTCCTGACCGAGTGAGCACTTGTGTCCGCGCGCTCGATGCGGCATTGGCCGCCGGACTCGGTCTGCGCGAGGACACCGTCATGGACATGAAGCTCGAGGTCGTCGTCATCCCCGTTTCCGACGTCGAACGCGCCGCGCAGTTCTACCGGAAGCTTGGCTGGAGGCAGGACGCGGACATCGGTCAGGGCGACGGGCGGCTCCTCCAGTTCACGCCTCCCGGCTCGCAGTGCTCGGTCTTCGTCCGCAAGGGGAACTCGCCGTCGCTCCCGGGCTCGTCCCAGTACGCGCACCTCGTCGTCGCAGACATCGTGGCGGCCCGCGAGGAGCTGGTGAGCAAGGGCGTCGACGCGACCGAGGTCTTCCACGACGCGGCCGGTGGCTTCAACCGCTTCGACAAGAGTGCGCGGGCCAGCGGCCCGGATCCGCAGCGGCGGAGCTACGCGTCGTTCGTCATCTTCAACGACCCGGACGGGAATGGCTGGATCCTCCAGGAGATCACCACCCGCTTCCCGGGCCGTGTCGAAGCGACCACGACGTCCTACGCGTCCCCGGCAGACCTCTCCGCCGCGATGCGACGGGCGTCGGTCGCCCACGGCGAGCACGAGAAGCGCACCGGGGCGGCGGACCCGAACTGGCCCGACTGGTACGCCGCGTACATGGTCGCGGAGCAGGACGGGAAGGACCTGCCGAAGTAGGGCTCCCGCTCGAGCGGGCAGGGAGCCGCCGGGTCGCTGACGAGGTGTCCGGGCGGTCCCCGTGAGTATCCCTTGACAGGCATATGCCTGACTAGGCATATATGGGCGCGTGCAAACCGCGTTCGCCGTCCTCGCCGAGCCCAATCGCCGCGCGATCCTGAGCATGCTGTCCTCGTCCGAGCGCTCGGTGGGCGACCTCATGCGTCGCCTGCGCCTGCCGCAGCCGTCCGTCTCCAAGCACCTCAAGGTGCTGCGTGAGGGGGGCTTCGTCGATTCGCGCGTCGAGGCCCAGCGGCGGATCTACCGGCTCAATCCGAAGCCGCTCCGGGACCTCGACGAATGGCTCGAGCCGTTCCGGCGCTTCTGGTCGAAGCACGTGGATGCCCTGGAAGAACACCTGGACCGGATGGACAGGTCCTCGACCGAGAAAGGAAGGAAGCGATGATTCGCCGCGAGCAGTACACGCCTGGCCCCGCCTCCGGCGCCGAGGTCCGCAAGGAGGGAGAGAAGTGGACGCTCGTTCTCGTCCGTGACCTCCGCCACCCGCCGGAGAAGGTCTGGACCGCGCTCACCCAGCCGGAGCAGCTCCGCGCGTGGGCTCCCTTCGACTCCGACCGGAACCTCGGCTCGGTGGGCACGGCGAAGCTCACGACCGTCGGCGCCCCCACGCCGCACGTCACCGATGCGCAGGTGAAGCGGGCGGACGCTCCCAGGCTGCTCGAGTTCAACTGGGGAGGCCAGGACATCCGCTGGGAGCTGGAGCCCCTGGGTGCTGGCGGGACCCGGCTCACGCTCTGGCACACCATCGACCGTGGATTCATCTCCATGGGTGCCGCCGGCTGGCACATCTGCCTCGACGTGCTGGACCGCGAGCTCACCGGAGCGCCCATCGGACGCATCGTCGGGCCGGAGGCCATGAAGTTCGAGGGCTGGCAACGGTTGAACGCCGAGTACGCGAAGCAGTTCGGCGTCGAGCCGCCGAGCTGGTCGAAGGGCGCACCCAAGGCCTGACTCGGAGGACGCACATGGAATCGACACTGGTCGCCATCGACGTGGGCTCGGCGGTCGTCGCCCATCTGTCGGTGGGCCAAGGACGAGAAGCGTGCGGCTGGGCGGCGGCAACCGGCGTCCTCCGGGGCCTGTCATACTTCCTGTGGCGGCGTCTGCAGGTGGCGCCGGCGCGCGAGGCGACATGAAGAAGAGCTCCTCGACGAACGAGTCTCCCTCGAAGCTGATCGACGCGAGGATCGAGGAGCTGGGCGACTGGCGTGGAAAGACGCTCGCCCGGCTCCGCGGAGTGATCCGCCGGGCCGACCCCGACGTGGTCGAGGAGTGGAAGTGGGGCGTCCCGGTCTGGTCTCACGACGGGATCATCTGCACCGGTGAAACGTACAAGAGCGTGGTGAAGCTCACCTTTGCCAGGGGCGCCTCGCTGAAGGATCCTGCGCGACTCTTCAACTCCAGCCTCGAAGGAAACACGAGGCGCGCGATCGACGTCCGCGAGGGAGAGAAGGTCGACGAGGAGGCTCTGAAGGCCCTGGTCCGTGGTGCAGCAACGCTGAACATGTCGACCCGCGACGAGTCCCCTCGGGCGGGCTCGAAGGCGAAGCGCTCGCGCTGACCGCGGCTTCCAGCGGCCACTCGCCATGGCCGGCCCCATCGCCGCTATGCTCGGCGGATGCCTGGCGGCGCGCTGTCCCACGTCCGCGTCCTCGACCTGTCCAGGGTCCTCGCCGGCCCGTGGGCGAGTCAGCTCCTCGCCGACCTGGGCGCCGAGGTGGTGAAGATCGAGCGGCCAGGTGTCGGGGACGAGACGCGCGGCTGGGGCCCTCCCTGGCTCGCCGGCCCGGACGGCTCCGAGACGCGCGAGTCCGCGTACTTCGCCTGCGCCAATCGCGGGAAGAAGTCCGTCACCGTCGATCTCGCCAGGCCCGCGGGCCAGGCCATCGTGCGCCGCCTCGCAGAGCGGTCCGACGTGCTTCTCGAAAACTTCAAGGTCGGCTCGCTCTCTCGCCTCGGGCTCGGCTGGGACGAGCTCTCCGCCCTCAATCCCCGGCTGGTCTACTGCTCCATCACCGGCTTCGGGCAGTCGGGCCCATACAAGGACCGGCCCGGGTACGACTTCGTGGTGCAGGCGATGGGCGGGCTGATGAGCGTCACGGGTGAGCCGGACGGTGAGCCCATGAAGGCCGGCGTGGCCATGACCGACATCCTCACCGGCATGTACGTGGCGACGGCGGTGCTGGCGGCGCTGGCCCACCGGGAGCGGACCGGAGAAGGGCAACGCGTGGACCTCGCCCTGCTCGACGTCCAGGTGTCGACGCTCGCGAACCTGGCCCAGAACTATCTCGTCACCGGTCGCGCCCCCGACCGGCACGGAAATGCCCACGCGAGCATCGTGCCGTACCAGGCCTTCGCCACTCGGGATGGGTACGTCGTCGTGGCGGTGGGCAACGACGCGCAGTTCGCGCGGCTCTGCGAGGTGGCAGGCCGGCCCGAGCTCGCGGTCGATCCACGCTTCGCCACCAACGCCGCGCGCGTCGAGAACCGCGCCGCGCTCGTTCCTGTCCTCGAGGCGATCCTCGCCGGGAGGTCCACCCGCGGGTGGGTCGCCGCGCTCGAGGAGGCGGGTGTTCCCTGCGGTCCGATCAACGACCTCGCGCAGGTGTTCGACGATCCGCACGTCCAGGGCCGCGGGCTGCGCGTCGAGGTCCCGCATCCGCTCGCCGGGAGCGTTCCGGTCGTTGCCTCGCCGATGCGCCTCTCCCGGACGCCGGTTCATCACGGCACGCCGCCGCTCCTGGGCGAGCACACCGCTGAGGTGCTACGAGACGTGCTCGGCGTAGGGGAGGCCGAGATCGAGGCCTTGCGAAGGGAGAGGGTGATTTGAGCGAGTCGAGGTCCAGTCCCGCCGGACCTCGGCGCCTTCGCGGCGTGCTCGCCCCGGTGCTGACGCCCTTCCACGCCGATCTCTCGGTGGACGCCCGGCGCCTCGAGGAGCATTGCCGCTGGCTCCTGGCCCATGGATGCGCCGCGCTGGCGCCGTTCGGCACGACCAGCGAGGCGAACTCGCTCTCGGTGGACGAGCGCGAGATCTTGCTGGACGCCATCGTCGAGCACGGCGTCCCGGCGGAGCGCCTCCTTCCGGGCACCGGCATGTGCTCGCTCTCCGATGCGGTGCGACTCACGCGTCAGGCGGTGCGGCGCGGCTGCGCGGGAGTCCTGATGCTCCCGCCGTTCTATTACAAGAGCGTGAGCGACGACGGGCTCTTCCGCTTCCTCGCCGAGGTGGTCGAGCGGGTCGGTGACGATCGACTCGCGATCTACCTGTACCACATCCCGCCGATCGCCCAGGTCGGCTTCTCGGTGAAGCTCGTCGAGCGGCTCCTCCGCGCGTATCCGCGCACGGTCGTCGGTATGAAGGACAGCTCGGGTGACTTCGGGAACACGAAGGCCATGCTCGATGCGTTCGCCGGGGCGGGCTTCCACGTCTTCGTCGGGAGCGAGCGATTCCTGCTCGGAGGGATGCGCGGCGGTGGCGCAGGGTGCATCTCGGCCACGGCGAACGTGAATCCGGGCGCCATCGATCGGTTGTTCCGGGAGTGGAAGTCGCCGGATGCCGAGCGACTCCAGACCGAGCTGAACGCCGTGCGCGGAGCGGTGGAGAAGGTGCCTGTCATCCCGGGCCTGAAGGCGATCATGGCGCACCACGCAGCGGACCCGGGATGGCTGTCCGTCCGGCCGCCCCTCGTCGAGCTGGCCGCCGCACAGCGCGAGGCGCTGGTCGCGGACCTGGCTGCCCTGAAGTTCGCCGTGCCTGATCTGCGAGGCTGAGGAGGCCGTCAGGCCCGTGCCGGGGCAGCCGGCGGCGCGCGTCGCCTGCGCCACTGGAGGGCGATCGCCACCAGGACCAAGGCGAGGCCAGCCACGTCCGCCACGCTCGTCGGGTAAACCAGCAGGAGCCCCGCAGCGATGAGCAGGGCGCGCTCGATCTTCCCGGTGCGGGTGAGCATCCATCCCTGCACGCCGCAGGCAAGCGCGGCGACCCCGATCGCCGCGGTGATGGTCACGTGGGCGACGTCGATCCAGTTCCCCTTGAGGAGGAGGCCCACGCCGGACGGGTCGAGCACGAAGCAGAAGGGCACCAGGAACGCGGGCAGGGTGTACTTCCAGGCTTGCATCGTCGTCTTGTACGGATCGCCGCCGGTGATCGACGCCGCCGCGAAGGGCGAGAGCGCGGTGGGAGGCGACACCTCGGAAAGCACCGCGTAATAAAAGATGAACATGTGCGCGGCGAAGTCGGGGACACCCAGCTTCGTGAGCGCCGGCGCGGCGATGACGGCGCAGATGATGTAGCTGGCCGTCACCGGGACGGCCAGCCCCACCACCCAGACCACCAGCGACGTGAAGATGGCGGTCAAGAGCAAGTTCCCGTGAGCGAACTGGATGACGATGGAGCTGAACTTGAGCCCCAGGCCGGTGAGCGTCACCACCCCCACGATGATGCCCGCCGCCGCGCAGGTGGCCGCCACCGCCAGCACGCCCACCGAGCCCGACTGGAGCGCGGTCGCCATCCGCGTCTTGTGGAGAGGGACGTCCCTGGTAGGCCAGAAGCGGAGCGCCGTCTCCCTGCGCAGGAAGGAGAGCGCAGCCGCGAGGAGGATGGCCCAGAACACGGCGATGATGGGGCTGAAGCCCCAGAGCATGAAGGCGATGATCGCGACCAGCGAGGTGAAGTGAAAGCCGCGCTCCTTGAGCATGGGCCATAGCCCCTGCTTCGCCTTGAGCTCGACGTCCTTGACCCCGAACCGCCGCGCGTCCAGCTCCACCATCAGGAAGAGCCCCAGGTAGTAGAGGCAGGTGGGGATGGTGGCCATGAAGATCACATCGAGGTACGAGATCTTCAGGAACTCGGCGATGAGGAAGGCGGCCGCGCCCAGCACCGGAGGCGAGATGATCGCGCCGAGGCCTCCCGCGGCGAGCAGACCGCCGGCTGCGTTCCGCGGATAGCCGGCCTTGGCCAGCATGGGCCACGCGACCGACCCGATGGTGACGGTGGTGGCGACGCCGCTGCCCGAGGGGCCACCGAGCAGGAACGAGGAGAGGACGATCGTCCGGCCGGCGGCCGCGCGCTTCCCGCCCGTGACCGCGAGCGAGAAGTCGATGAAGAACTCGCCCGCGCCGGAGTAGGCGAGGACCGCGCCGTAGATGGTGAAGAGGATGATGAACGTCGCCGAGACGTCCAGCGCCGTGCCGAAGATGCCCTCCATCGTCATGTAAAGCTGCCCGACGAGGCGCTCCACGTCGTAGCCGCGATGGGTGAACGGTGCCGGGATCCACGGGCCGGCGAAGGCGTAGACGATGAAGAGCCCCACGACTCCCGCGAGGATGTTCCCCGACGCGCGCCGGACGGCCTCCAGCACGAGCAGGATGAGGACCACGCCAAAGAAGAGGTCGAGCCGGGTGGGCTCGACGGCGCGCTCGATGAACTCGTCGAAGTCGATGAGGAGGTAGGCGATGCTCGCGACGCCGAGCAGCGCCAGCACCACGTCGTGCCAGCGGATGCGGTCCCGCTGCGAGCGGACTGCGGGAAACAGCAAGTAAAGAAGGAAGAGCACGAACCCGAGGTGGGTTGCGCGCAGGATGTGGGCGGGGATGATCGCGTACGCGGCGTACAGGTGGTAGAGCGACATGCCGATCGCCACCACCGCCACGAGGATCTCGGGTTTCCCGGTGAGGCGGCGGACCGCGCCCTCCTCCTGCTCGACGAACTCCTCGGCCTTGCGCCTGGCCTCCTCGTCGACGACCACCTCCTGCGGGACGGGAGCCTCGGCGGGCGAGCTCGTCATGACGGATCGGCCCGGAGGACGAGGCGATCGCCGTGCTCGCCGAAGTCGAGAAAGGAGCGCTCCACACCGCCAGCGCGCAACCGCTGCACGGTTCCGGCGGCGATGCGGAAGACGATCTCCGGCATTGTGCGTTCCATGGCGTGCCGGTCTCCGGCGGAGGTGATGCCGAAGTACTCCCGCACCGCCGCGCTCGGGCTCGTCACCGCCCGGAGCACGATGCGGCCTCGCTCGTCGACCACGAAGTCCTCGGTGACCGGCTGGTCGTACATGGAGTGGTGGTACTCGATCGAGAAGACCTCGCCCGGCCGGAGATGGATGCGGCGGACCGTTCCGCGGTCGGTGTTCTCGAGCAGGAGCTCGTGTGCCGGCAGACGCTCGGCCGGCGACGGCGCAGGGGCAGGGGCAGGGCCTGGCCCGGAGAGGAGAGCGACGAGCGCGAGCGTGGGGATCCGCAGCATCGGCTACTTCTTCGGCTTCAGACCCTTCTCGGCAAAGTACTTCTCTGCGCCCGGGTGCCAGGGGATGGGAGAGCCCACCTCGTACTGTCTGGCCAGATCCAGGTTCGCCGCCTCGGAGTGGACCGCCTGCAGATCCGCCTTGTGCTCGAACATGGTCTTGACCACGTCGTGAACGAGCTTCTGGTCCATCTTCTCGTTCACGACGAGGAGGTTCCAGACGTCCACCGTCGTCGCTGGCTTCTCCTGACCCGGATAGGACTTCGCGGGGATGGTGCCCTTCACGTAGAGCGGTCCGTACTTCTTCACCAGCGCCGGGATGGCGTCGGCGTGGTCGATGAGCTTCATCTTCTGGCCCGGGGTGGCAGCCAGGTCGGTGAGCGCGGCGGTGGGCACCCCGCCGGACCAGAAGAACGCGTCGATCTTGCGGTCCTTGATGGCGTTCACCGATTCCGCGACCGAGAGCTTCTCGCGCTTCACGTCCTTCGCGGGGTCGATGCCGTACGCCTCGAGGATCCGGACCGCGATTACCTCGGTGCCGCTGCCCGGCGCGCCGGTGGCGATGCGGCGGCCCTTCAGGTCCTGCATCTTCTCGATGCCGGTGCCCTCGACGGTCACCCACTGACCCTTGTTGGCGTAGAGCACGGCGATGGCGCGGATGGGCTCCTTCTGCTTGAACTTGTCGACGCCGTTGTACCCGTCGGCGGCGCTGTCACCGAGGACGAAGGCGATGTCGGCCCGACCGCTTCCGACGAGCTTCACGTTGTCCACCGAGGCGCTGGTCACCTCGGCGGTGGCCTCGACGCCAGGGAGCGACTTGGTGAGGACGTTCGCGCGGCCTCCGCCCCGGGGTTTGTAGCCGCCGCCGGTGCCTCCGGTGGCGATGGAGTGGCGGGTCGGGGCGCGGGCGGGTGGGGCCGCGGCGAGGGCGAGGGCGACGGCGAGCAGGGTCGTCTTCTTCATTCGGTCCTCCCGAGGGGGCGCACAGTCAAGCACGCCTTCGGCGGGAAGAGTCAGGCAACAACGACCGGACGATC
>CAZDSB010000429.1:0-9968 GCA_964507515.1 uncultured Myxococcaceae bacterium | reverse complement strand
GGTGAGGCCGATGTTCCGGCTCAGCCCCGCCTGCTCGTCCATCTTGCGGTAGGCGAGCTGGAGCACGGCGTACAGCGTCTCGAGCACGCCCTCGCCGCGGATGGCGACCGCGCCGATGACCGGCTCCTTCCCGCGGGCGCGCGTCTCCTGGAGCTCGGCGTCGGTCTTGCTGTCCGGCAGGTCCCGCTTGTTGAACTGGATCACGATCGGAACCTGCGCCGCGTTGAGCCCGTTCTCCCGCATGTTGTCCTGCAGGTTGGCCCAGTACTGGTTGTTCTCCTGGCCAGCGCTCCGACGGCTGTCCGCGATGAAGGCGACCGCGTCCGCGTTCTGCAGGACGACACGGCGCGTGGCGTTGTGGATGACCTGCCCCGGCACCGTGAACAGCTTCACCTTCACGGTGTAGCCGCCCTTGGTATGGAAGAAGACCGGCAGCAGATCGAAGAAGAGAGTGCGGTCGTCGTGGGTCTCGACCGTCAACAGCTTTCCGCGCCCCTCGCTGCCGGTGCGGGCGTGGATCATCTGGAGGTTCGTCGTTTTCCCCGACAGACCGGGGCCGTAGTAGACGACCTTGACCGTCAGTTCGCGCTGGGCGTGGTTGAGTTGCACGAGGCAAGGACCCGGCCGCGCTCAGGGTGGCGACGGCAAGGAGTCAGCCCTGGAGAATACAGGAGGCCGCCGCACGTCGAGAATGGCGCCTTCCTACGACCCTGGACCACAAAAGGGGCCTCATTTTCGAAACGTGCACGAACGCAAAGGCTGGGGTTAGGATCCAGGGGAGGTATGAGGGGGTGGCGGAGATGACGATGAAGCGGGTGGAGACAGTGACGGAGCAGCCGACCTTGCCGCCGCTCGATGTCGCCAGCCTCCCGGCCGACCTTCCGTCCGCCCTCAAGTTCGGGGCCCTCGGGGAGTCCGAGCTTCAGCCGGTGGCCTCGCTACGCGGCACGTCGGAGCCCTGGGCGAAGCGGGGCGAGAGTCCCGAGGAGTCCATGGCGGCCATCACCCAGCTGCGGCCCTTCATCCACGTGGGGCGGCTACAGGGTCAGATCGTGGGCTACGTCACCGTAGAACGGGACGGGCCGGTGGCGGGCGCCGCGTACATGCGGAACATCGTGGTGAAGCCCGAGCTGAGGCACCGGGGCGTCGGGATGGCGCTGCTGGATCATGCCCTCGGGGTCGCCCGTGACATGTACCGGAAAACCCTGGCACTCCGGGTAGATCCGGCGAATGCCCCGGCGGTGGCCTTCTATCGCAAGGCAGGATTCACGACCGTGGCGACGGTGGTGAGCAAGAAGTCGGGCAAGCTCCGACTGCTCATGTCCCGGGAGCTGTAGGCTCCTCCGTCGCCCGTCCGCTGCGGCCGCCCCCGCGCTCGCTGCAGCCTCAGGGTTACCGACGGAATCGTCCGTAGATACGCACGTTCTTCCCGGGCGGTCTACCCATGCTCGCATCCCTGCGCCGGTTCGCCGGCCTCCTCCTGCTGTGGTCCATCCCCGGTGTGGCGGTGGGGCTGCAATCGAAGTCGTGGGAGCAGGAGATGGGCTCCTGGGGGACGTACCGGTTCCTCTACGTCTATGCCGGCTGGGCGATCTGGGCGTTCCTGACCCCGCCGCTGGCGTGGCTGGTCCGGCGATTCACCGTGGAACGCTACGGCCTTTTCCGGGTCGGTGCGATCCACGTCGCGACCTGCACCGGATTCCTCTTCTTCCAGGAAGGCTTCCTCGCGCTGCTGACGCGGTTCATGGGGCCGTACAGCATGCAGAAGATGACGCTCGGCGAGGCCCTCTGGGACTCGGTCGCGAAGAGCGCCTTCCTCGACACGATGGTCTACGTGATGACCGTCGGCGTGCTGCTCGCGATCGACCTGCGGCGAAAGCTGCGGGCACAGGAGCTCACCGGCGCGCGGCTGCAGGCCGAGCTCGCCAAGGCCGAGCTCGATGCGCTCCGGGTGCAGCTTCATCCGCACTTCCTCTTCAACACGCTGAACGCGATCTCGATGCTGGTGCGCAAGGGCGAGGGCGACACCGCGGTGCGGATGATCGCCGGCCTGAGCGACCTGCTCCGGCTCGCGCTGGCCACCGCCGGGCAGCAGGAGGTGCCGCTCCGGCAGGAGCTGGACTTCCTCGAGCGCTATCTCTGCCTCCAGCAGATCCGCTTCCCGGACCGTCTGCAGATCCGGATGACGATCGATCCCGACACGCTCGAGGCGCGCGTTCCGAGCCTCGTGCTGCAGCCGCTCGCGGAGAACGCCGTGCGACACGGCATCGCCCCGTCCATCGCCGGCGGCTCGGTGGAGGTGGCGGCGGTGCGCGAGGGCGAGGAGCTGGTCCTCCGCGTGCGCGATACCGGCGTCGGCCTGCAGCCGGGTGCCGAGTCTCCCGGCGGCGTGGGCCTGCGCAACGTGCGCGAGCGACTGCAGCACCTCTACCCTGGCAAGCACCGCTTCCGCGTGGCGAACCGGGTGGAGGGCGGCGTCGAGTCGCTGCTCGCGATTCCTTTCCGTGGTGCGGAGGTGGTGCGTGCCTGAGCCAGTGACGGTGGCGGTGGTCGACGACGAGCCGCTGGCCCGGGAGGGCCTGCGGATGCTGCTCGCCGAGGACCCCGGAGTGAAGGTTGTCGGTGAGGCGGGGAGCGGGGACGAGGCGGTGGCCCTCCTCGCTCGCACTCACCCGCAGCTCTGCTTCCTCGACGTGCAGATGCCGGGCGGGAGCGGCTTCGAGGTGCTCGCCCGGGCCGAGGCGCCCCTTCCGATGGTCGTGTTCGTGACCGCGTACGACCAGTACGCGCTCGAGGCGTTCCGGGTGCACGCCTTCGACTACCTGCTCAAGCCCTACGAGGACGCCCGGTTCCGCGAGACGCTGTCCCGCGCGAAGGAGCAGCTGTCGCGCGAGGAGGCGGCGCGGCTCGGCGAGCAGCTCCGCGCCAAGGCGGTGGAGGCCGGCCTGGTCCCCGCGGCGTCGTCCCGGATCGTGGTCCGTGACCGGGGCCGGATCATCTTCCTCGAGGCCGAGGAGATCGACTGGATCGAGTCCGCGGACTACTACGTCGAGCTGCACGTGGGCGCCCGCACCTACCTGCACCGCGAGTCCATGGCGGCGCTGGAGAACCGGCTCGACTCCGCCCGGTTCGTCCGCATCCACCGGACGGCGATCGTCAACCGGCGGGTGCTCCGCGAGCTTCGCCGGACCGGCAGCGGTGGCCTGGTGGCGGTGCTGGCGACCGGGGCCGAGCTGCCCGTTGCCCGCAGCCAGCAGGCGCGCATCCGCCAACTGCGCTAGAGGGGTGCGGTGACCTCCAGTCCCGCCACCGCCCCGACCGCCCGCCCCGGATGGTGGTCGCGGCCCGCATTCTGGGGGCTCGCGGTGGTGGGGGCGTCGATGCTGGCGCTCTTCGAGTGGTTGCAGATGCGCTCGATGGTGCCTCCGGAGATCCGCACCGCCTACCGGGTGTGGCAGTGGCTCTCCTGGCTGCTCTGGGTGCCGGTGCTGGGCCTGGCCTCTCCGCTCGTCCGCCGGATGATCTCGGCCCGTGCCCGGCCGGTGATGCTGCTGCTGACCCTGCTCGGCGGTTTCCTCGGGACGCTGGTCTACTGGAGCGCGGCCCGGGCGGTCCTCAGTCGCTTCACCGGTCCGCCGTCGATCCGGAAGCTGTCCACCGGCCAGGTCTTCCTGGCGCACTTCCGCGGAATCATCATGCCCGGGGTCAACTACCTCGGGATCGTCGGCATCCTCGGCACCATCGAGCTGCGGCGCAGGCTGCGGCGAGAGGCGATCGGCTCGGCACGCCTGGAGGCGGAGCTGGCCCGCGCCGAGCTGGACCAGATGCGGGTGCAGCTGCAGCCGCAGCTGCTCGAGGACACGCTGAGGACGACGGCCGAGTTCGTCCGCTCGGGTGCTTCCACCCAGGCAGTCCAGCTGCTCGCGCGGCTGAGCGACGTGCTCCGGCTCACCCTTGCGACGCTGGGGCAGGAGCGGGTGGCGCTGCGGCAGGAGATGGAGTTCGTCCAGGCGTACCTGGCGCTGCAGCAGATCCGGAGCCCGGGGCGCCTGCGGAGCCGGGTGGACATCTCTCCCGAGGCGCTGACGGCGGAGGTGCCCTCGCTCGCGCTGTTCCAGCTGGCCGAGCTGCCGGCGGCCCCGTGGGAGGGAGCGCTCGAGCTGTCCGCGTCGATCGCGGACGACCGGCTCCGGATCCGTCTCCACCAGCTGGCGGCGGCGCAGCCGGGGGCCGAGGTCACCGAGGCCGCGGACCGGCTGGTTCACCTCCGCCAGCGGCTCGAGCAGCTGTACCACGGTGACCACGTGCTTCAAGTCAGGCACGAGAACGCGGGCCTGCTCTGCACGCTCGACATCCCGCTCGTGCACCTCGAGTCGGCCGAGCTGTTCCCCGCGGCCGGGGCCGGGCTCCTGGCGGCGGCGCGCTAGCTTCACGTCCCCGCGGTCACCACACCTCGCAGCGATTCTGGCGGACCATCGGCGTGCCCGCCGCGCATCCGAAGGCGGCCTGGAACTGGGGCTTGTTCGAGAAGGGTCCGCGATCCGGAAGCGTGCCGGCGAGTGAGGATCCACCGTGCGGAGGCGCGGGCGACGCTGAGGCGCACGCGGCGAGCGCGGGCGGAGGCAGCAGGCGGAACGGGCGCAGCGTCACGGGGCAGCGGCCTCCTGGGAGGGAGGGCGGACCCTAGCGCGGCACCCGACGCTGTCGGGGAGAGATCCGCAGAGAGCACGGGCCGGAACGAGGGTCAGCGTTACGTCCCGCGAGCCCTACCCCGGAGCCCCGGACGCCCCGCTCCGGAACCAGTCGCCGAGCGGGCGGATGTCCTTGAAGCGCCGCGCCGGCGGCAGTCCCGCCAGCAGCTGCCGGCCATACGCCTT
Source organism: uncultured Myxococcaceae bacterium (assembly GCA_964507515.1). GTDB lineage: Bacteria > Myxococcota > Myxococcia > Myxococcales > Myxococcaceae > RPRB01. Next base: position 5,091 of record CAZDSB010000429.1, on the reverse strand, counting down.
CCGCCCGATTCGTACGTCGAGCAGTGCCACGATGCCGCGGTCGGTCCTCGTCCGGATGAGCCGCCCGAATCCCTGGCGCAGCGCCAGCGCCGCCTCCGGCAGCTGGTAGCTCGGGAACGGCTCTCGCCCGGCCTCCTCCAGCGCCTCGATGCGCGCGGCGACCACCGGATGCGTCGGCGAGGCGAAGGGCAGCTTGTCGAGCACCACCAGCGACAGCGCATCGCCCGGCACGTCCACGCCTTCCCAGAAGCTCGCCGAGGCGAACAGCACGCTCGGCGTCGACTGGAAGGCGTCGAGCAGCACCGGCTTCGGCGCCTCGCCCTGCAGCAGCATCGGGTACGGGAGCCGCCCGGACAGCAGGGAGTGCACCCGCTCCATGTTGCGCAGCGACGTGAACAGGACGAACGCCCGGCCCCCGGTCACCTCCACCAGGCGCGCCACCTCCTCGGCGACCGCCTCCGGGAACCCCGGCTCCCGCGGCTCTGGCAGTCCGGTGGGAAGGTAGAGCGCGGACTGCGTCGCGTAGTCGAACGACGAGGGAACCGCGAGCTGCGTGAGCGGCGCCACCGCCTCGCCCTCGGAATCGAGCAGCCCCACCTGCCGGCAGAAGTACTCGAAGGAGTTCCCGGCGCGGAGCGTCGCCGAGGTGAAGACCACCGTGCCCACCGACCCGTAGAGGCGCTCGCGCATCTCCTCCGCCACCGAGATGGGCGCGGCGCGGAGGAACAGCCCGCGGCCCCGGCCCTCGGCCCAGTAGACGTGGTCCGCCGCCTCCGCCCGGCGGACGAAGTCCAGCTCGGCGCCGAGCTCGGCCGCACGACGGGCAACGGCGGAGAGATCCGCTTCCTCGTGACCGGACGCGTATCCGCCGAGCGCCCCCAGCCCCTGGAGCACGGCCTCCACCTGCCGCGCCAGCGGCGCCAGGGCCTTCGCGGTGAGCCGGACCGTCCCCTCCTCCGTCATGCCCACCACCCGCGGCGCCGCGGCCCACAGCGCATCGGCCTCGGCCCGCACCTTCACCGCCAGCGCGGAGAGCACGCCTGCGCGCCCATCGTCCAGCGGCAGCGCCGCCTGCGCATCCCGGGCGAGCTCCTCGAAGCGATGGCTGCTCACCGTGGTGCCGAAGAACTCGGTGGCCGCGTCCTCGAGGCCATGCGCCTCGTCGAAGATGACCGCCTCGTAGCGCGGGAGGACGCCCTCCCCGTTCCCCCGGCCGGTGCGGACGACGAGGTCGGCGAAGAAGAGCGCGTGGTTCACGACCACCAGCTCGGACTCCTCCGCCTGCTGTCGCAGCCGGGTCACGAAGCAGGCCGTGTGCTGTGGGCAGCGGGTCCCGAGGCAGCCCTCGGGCGTCGTGGAGACCTGCCGCCAGCCGCCGAACCCCTCGGGAAGGAGCAGCTCGGCGCGGTCGCCCGTCTCCGTCCGGTCGGCCCAGCGGAGGAGCATCGCGAACGCATCCGCATCCTCGCGCGAGGAGAGCAGGGCGCCGGTCCGCGCGCGCTCCAGCCGGTGCAGGCACAGGTAGTTCGCGCGCCCCTTCACCAGCGTGGCGCGCACCGGAAGCCCCAGCGTGTCGCGGACGAGCGGCAAGTCCTTGTGGAACAGCTGGTCCTGGAGATTCTTGGTCGCGGTGGAGACGACGACTCGCCGGCCGCTCAGGATGGCCGGAACGAGGTAGGCGAGCGTCTTGCCGGTCCCGGTGCCCGCCTCGGCCACGAGCATCCGCCGCTCGTCGAACGCACGGGCCACCTCACGCGCGAGGGTGAGCTGCTCGGGGCGGTTCTCGTACCCGGCCAGCGCGCGGGAGAGCCGGCCCCCAGGGCCCAGAACCTCCGCGATCTCGTCCACGTTAGTGCTCCGACCGGGGTGTCGTGTGCACGGCGAGGCGGCCGAGACCGACGCGAGACGGCGCACCCGAGGAGTGAGCAGCGGAGGCGTGCCCCGAGGCACGTCGAGCAGCGTAGCGACGAGGCTGCGCGTCGCAGATTGCTGCGCGGCAGCCGCCTGGGGTCAATGACGGCGTGCCCGAGATTCTACGCCGTAAATCTCCGAGCGGCTGCCCTGACCGAGAGGATCGGGCGCCGCAGCGCACAGGACACCCCGGCCGGAGCACTCAGTGGGCCTTGAGGATGAAGTTGACGAGGAGCGCGGCGATCGGAATCACGAAGAACAGCATCGCGCTCACCGCCAGCACCTTGCGCCGGTTCCGCTGCATCTCGGCCGGATCGCTCTTCGCCGCTGCCGCGGCGGCGGTGGACGCCATCTTCACCATCGCTTCCAGGGCCACCTTCGCCTGGGCATCGTCCGGGATGGCGGTGAGGCGGATGCGGTACAGGCGCCCGGCCTTCGCCAGCTCGTTCATGTTGAACGCCATCTGCAGGAACTTCTCGTGCTCGTCCTGCCGGTTCCAGCGGTCCTCGAGCCCACGCCACGCCGACTCGAGCGCCGCGGAGGGCTGGTGCTCCTCGGCGCGGAAGTTCGCGAAGACCAGGCCGCACGCGTTGCAGATGAGCGCCTGAGGCGAGCGGGACGTGATGCACTTCGGGCAGTGCCCGGGGGGAATCTGGATGGTCGAGCCCCGGGCGACCCCCGGCTGCATCGCCGGCACCACCACCGGCGTGCCGGCGGTGTTCCGCGGCCGGAGGGCCTGGGCGGCAGGAAGAGGCGGCGGAGGAGGAGGGGGAGCGACCGCGGCCGGGGGCGCCGGAGGCTGCACGTTCCCCAGCTGGTCCAGGAGATTCGCGAACTCGGCGTCCACCACCCGCCGCGGCGGTGGGGCGGGCTCGGCAGGCATGAGCGGCGCGATGGCCGGAGGCTTCGCCGTGGACTCGAACTTGGCGACCGCGGCCGGCCGAGGCGGCAGAGCGGCCGAGCCGGGAGGCGCAATCGACAGGGGCACCGCGTCCGAGGTCGGCGTCAGGAGAATGACGGTCTGCCCCTCGTCGTTCTCGTCCTCGTCGACCGGCTCGGGCTTGCGCGACTCCTTCTTCTTGCCCTTCTTCGTCTCCGTCGGGGGCACCGCGTCCGAGGTCGACGTCAGGACGATGATGGTCGGGCCCTCGTCGTTCTCGTCCTCGTCGACCGGCTCGCGCTTGGGCGGCTCCTTCTTCTTGCCCTTCCTGCTCTCCTTCTTCGCCGGCTCCTTCGCCGCGGCCGCCTTCGCCGCCTTGGCCGAGGGCACCGTCACCGGACGGGCAGGCATCTCCTGCCGCTGCTCGGCGCCGCAGGCGGGACAGCGCGCAATGAGCCCGCCTCGCTCGACGCGAAGGTCGACCAGCTCGACCAGGCGCTCACAGGAGGGGCAGAGGACTTTCATCGAGGGGTGCCATCCGACGCTCGACGCCGGGGGCGGCGAACAGTCTAGAGGACACCGGCGAGTCTAGAGGAGTGCAAGGAAGGGCGCCGGAAGGAAACAGAGGACCCCAACCACGAGGCTGGCAACGCACAACCACCCACGTGCGGCGCCGAGCGGCTCCTCCGGGACCGTCACCGGCGGATGACGGACCCCGATGATCAGCGCCACCACGAGCAGCCAGACGACCCAGGTGAATGACAACGCAACGGTGAGCGCTCCCAGTGCCACCAGCGCGCACCGGCCGATGATCCGTGCCCGGTTGCCAAAGACGGCATAGGTCAGGTGCCCCGCATCCAGCTGGCCGATGGGGAACAGGTTCAGCATCGTCACCAGAGTGCCGAGCCAGCCGGCCAGCACGAAGGGGTGGGCTTCGACGTCCATCCCCGGTGGACGCGGGCCCAGGAACGTCCACTCGAACAACCGGAGCAGGAGGTTGTCTCCGTAGACAGTCGGGTCGAGCCTCGGGAACCCGTGCTGCAGGACACCCACGAGCGACATCGGCCCGAGGATGGGCGCTCCAGCGGGGGGAACCGCAATGAAGCGAGTGTGCGCGTACCCCCAGGCGAGGAACGGCAGGCACACGACGAATCCGGCCAGGGGCCCCGCTGCGCCGATGTCCACCAGGGCGTTCCGGGTGGGGATGCGGTCCCGGACACGGATGACGGCGCCCAGCGTACCGAACCCGAGCAGCGGGAGCGGGATGAAGTACGGCAGGCTGGCGCTCACCCGGTGGTGGCGGGCGAGCACGTAATGCCCGAGCTCGTGTGCCCCGAGGATGCTGATGGTCGCCACGGTGAACTGGAGCGAGCCGACCAGCCCCGCCCTGCTGAGCTGGAACACCCCGCTGTCGGTCCAGGACTCGGTCTGGGTGACCAGATAGGTCCCGAAGACCGTCACCAGCGTGCAGGCGAAGAGCGTTGCCGGAAGCCAGCGACCTGGCTCGGGCCTGGGGAGGGACGCGTCCAGTCGGCTCTCCCCTAGTCCTTCAGGGCCGACGAGAGCACCTGGGCGGTGAACTGCACCAGGGGGATGACGCGCTGGTAGTTCATGCGCGTCGGTCCGATGACCCCGACGGTGCCGAGCGAGCGGTCCGCCGGGCCGTAGGGCGTGGCAACCAGCGACACGTCGCCGCCGGGAGAGAGGTCGCTCTCATGGCCGATGAAGATTTGCATCTCCCGCGCACGCTGCACCCGGTCGAGGAGCGCCACCAGCCGGGTCTTCTCCTCCAGGGTCCGGAAGAGGGCCTTCATCCGGTCGATGTCCGCGAACTCCGGCGCCTCGAGGAAGCTGCCGGTGCCCTCGATGAAGACCTTCTCGGTCGGCGGCACGCCGGTGGCCAGCAGGCCCAGCTTGAGCGCCTTGGCCACCAGCTGGTCGTAGGCGGCCTGGTCCTGGGCGAGCTCCTGCTCGATGCGGCCCCGGACCTGCTCCAGGGGAAGCTTCTCGAGGAGCTCGCTGAGGTAGTTCGACGCCCGGACCAGCTCCTCCGCCGATATCTCGAAATCCAGCGCCACCGGACGGTTGTGAACCTGGCCGTCCTGGTCCACGAGGATGGCGAGCACCCGACCCTCCCGGAGACGGACGAACTCGATGCGGTGGAAGGTCCCGGAGGTCGGGCGTGGGGTCACCACGACTCCGGCGTGGCGGGTCAGGAAGTGGAGGATCCGCCCGGCGCCCTGGAGCGCGTCCTCGAGCGGGGCGCCGCTGGTGATGCCTCGCTGGATGAGGTCACGGTC
>CAZDSB010000428.1:0-5429 GCA_964507515.1 uncultured Myxococcaceae bacterium | reverse complement strand
CGCTCGCGCTCCGGCTTCTCACCCGGCGCCCGCCGTCCGAGGAGCCCGTCGACGCGGTCTGGTACAGGAGGCGGCTCGAGGCATCCATCGCCCGGCGCGGGGTGATGGGTCGCGAGTCGCTGCGACTCGTGCACGCCGAGGCCGACGGGCTGCCAGGGCTCTTCGTGGACCGCTATCGCGACCGGCTCGTCATCCAGACGCTCTCCGAGGGAATGGACGCGCGGAAGGAAGGGCTCGCCGCCGCGCTGGAGGAGCTGACCGGTGCCGTCCAGGTTGTCTGTCGTGACGACGGCTCGGGGCGTGACTTCGAGCAGCTGCCCCGCGAATCCCGCGTGCTGCTCGGCGTCCGGGACACCGAGGTGGAGTGGCGCGAGGGCGACAACGTCTTCCGGACCGATCTGCTGAAGGACATGAAGACCGGCGCCTTCCTCGATCAGGCGGAAAACCACCTCCGCGCCGGCGAGCTCGGCCGCGGCCGCGCGCTGGACGCGTTCAGCTACCACGGAGGGTTCGCGCTGGCGCTGGCCGAACGGTGCGACTCGGTGCTCGCGCTGGAGCAGGACCCCGCGGCGGCGACGCGACTGGAAGAGAACGCGCGGCGCAACCGCCGGCAGAACGTCGAGGTGCGCGCTGCGAACGCCTTCGACGTCCTGCACCAGCTCGACCGCGACGGCGAGCGGTTCGACACCGTCGTGCTCGATCCGCCCGGGCTGGCCAAGCGCAAGGAGGGGCCGCGGACCGCGATGCGGGCCTACCGCGAGCTGAACGTCCGCGCGCTCCGGCTGCTCCGGCCGGGTGGCCTGCTCGTCACCTGCTCCTGCTCCGGGAAGGTGAAGCCTCCCGACTTCGAGGAGATGCTGCTCGGGGCGGCGGACGACGTTCGACGCCCGATCCAGATCCTCGAGCGCCGGGGGCCGGCCGCGGACCATCCGGCCCTCGGCGGATTGCCGGAGACGGAGTACCTCAAGGCGTTCTTCGTCCGGCCGCTCTGAGGGACGCGGGCGGCGTCCTACCGCTGCGGCGCTGGCCCAGGAAGCGACCGGAAGCTCGCGCCGGCAGGCGTGTCCACGCGGAGGACCGAGTCCTGCCCGTGCTCGCGGACGTACGCGCGGCGGATGTCCTCGAGCGCCGCCTCGTCGGACCCCGCCGCGTGCAGGTAGACCAGGACGGACGTCGGCTCGTCGACCCGCCCTCCATCCGCCGCGGTCCAGTGGCCCCGCGCATCGAGCACGGTCCAGCCGGGGAGCCGCGGCCCGGCCTCGCGGGCGAGGAATGCGTCCACGTCCGCCGCGCCGAGGGTCCCACCGTCCGGAAGGTTGCGGCCGAGGAAGAGCTCGGTCCGGACCCAGCCCGTCGCGGGCGTGGCGCAGGCCGCGGCGAGCGCGATGGCGGCCAGCGCGAGCGGCGCACGATGTCTTCGAGGCGTCGTGAAGCGCGGCATGCGGGGCACGGCAGGCCTACGACCGGCCGGACCTCCGGTCAATCCGTCCGCGATCGGGCACACCGATGAGTTCGGCCGCCGGTCGCCGTCCCAGGGGAATACGTCCACCAGGAGCGGCTTTCGACGCCAGGGAGGTCTCACATGCCGGTCACCCCGAAGATCAGCCCCTTTCTGTGGTTCGACACGCAGGCCGAGGAAGCGGCGAAGTTTTACGTGTCGATCTTCCCCGGCTCGGAGATCCTCGGCGTGAGTCACTACGGCGCGTTCGATCCGGGAAGGAAGGGCTTGGTCCTGACCGTGACCTTCCGTCTCGGGAAACAGGAGGTCGTCGCTCTCAACGGAGGCCCGCAGTTCAAGTTCAGCGAGGCCGTCTCCCTGGCGGTCGAGTGCGAGACGCAGGAGGAGGTCGACCGCTACTGGAAGGCGCTCACCGCCGGCGGTGGCGAGGAGGGTCCCTGCGGCTGGCTGAAGGACCGGTACGGCCTGTCATGGCAGGTCGTTCCCTCGGCCATGATCCGGATCCTGAACGGACCGGACCAGAAGAAGGCCGACCGAGCGATGGCGGAAGTGATGAAGATGAAGAAGCTCGATCTCGCGAAGATCGAGGCGGCGGCACGCGGCTGAGCGCCCGACGGCCCGCGGCGCCCTCATCAGGCGACCGCGGGCGCGGTGGTCCCGAGCCGGCGAAGGGTCTCCTCGAGAGACTTGGTGAAGACCCGCTTCCCGCTCAGCGCGAGCAGGGCGGAGACGATTCGCCCCTTGAGGTTCTTCGGCCGCCGGTCGAACTGGAAGCGCACCCGGCTTCCGCTGCCCACGGGCTCCACCTGGTACCTCCACCAGCTGCCCGGGGCGAACGCGTTGGAGTCTTCCACCTCGATGAGCACCACCCCGGGCTCGGACCAGTCGTAGCGCGTCCGCTCCCAGACGCCGCCGAGGAACGCCGAGCCCTCGGTGACGTCTGCCTCGGTCTGTCCCACCGAGTGCACCTGATACAGCTTCGGCGAGAGGTTCGGCCACAGCTCGGGCCGGCGAGCAGTGAAGTCGGTGAGTGCGCCAAGGATGACCTCCGGCGGCGTGGTCGTGGTCACCTCTCCCGAGACGCGCGCCATGGACCTCCCCCTCCAGCGGTGAATCTGGCCGGGACGCTGGCAGGCCTCGAGCGGACAGGCAACGAGAACCTACGCCGGCAGCCCCAGCTCCTTGCGCAGCCGCGCCGTGATCTCGAAGTACTCCTTCCTCGGGAAGCCGACGTTGAGGATGTGGAAGTCCTTCTTGCTCAGCCCGACGCACCCGAAGCAGTAGTTGCAGTCGGAGAGGTTGCGGCACATCACGAGATAGGCCGAGTGGGTGCAGGACTCGGACTGCCGGAGGTACGCCGAGGACTGGCAGCCCTTGCTCTCGACGCAGTGGCTGCAGTTGCTGCACCCCTCGCACGCGGTGCAGTGGGTGCACTGGTAGCAGCCCACGCAGTCGCGGCAGAACATGCAGTTCGCGCAGCGCTCGCAGTCCTTGCAGGCGTAGCTCCCCGGGTTGCCCGGATCGGCGGCGAAGGCCTTGCCCAGCGAGGCGAGCTGGTCGAGGAACTCGCGGCGGCCGAGGCGTGCGACGGCCTCCCGGGCCTCTTTCGCCTGGGCATCGATCTCGGCTGTGGACGGCGTACGGGCGGGAGCGCGCGCGGAGGAGGCGGCCATCGGTCAGCCCCCCATCCTATACGCGTCCGTCCCGCGTGGACCTCTCCGGACTGAACCCCCCGCAGCGTCTCGCAGTCACCACCACCGAAGGCCCCCTGCTGGTCCTCGCCGGAGCAGGGAGCGGAAAGACGCGGGTCATCTCCCACCGCATCGCCTGGCTCCTCCATCGGAAGGTCCCGGCCCGCGCCATCCTCGCCGTCACCTTCACGAACAAGGCCGCCGCGGAGATGAAGGAGCGGGTGGTGCGGCTGGTGGGGTCGGCCGCACAGGCGCTCACCGTCTGCACCTTCCACGCGTTCGGCGCCGAGGTGCTCCGGGAGCACGTCCACCGGCTCGGCTGGCCCCGGAGGTTCGCCATCGCCGACACCTCGGACCAGATCGCCCTGGTCCAGCGCGCGCTCCGGGAGCGCTCCATCGACGGGAAGAGCAACTTCGACCCCCGGCGCATCCTCACCGCCATCAGCCGTGCCAAGAACGCCGGCCGGGCGCCCACGGCGGAGGGAGACACGCCTGCCGACGGCGAGCTCGCCGCCGCGGAGGTCTTTCCCCTCTATCAGCGCGCGCTGAAGGCCCAGGGCGCGGTGGACTTCGACGATCTCCTCCTGCACCCGCTCCGTCTCTTCCGCGAGCACCCCCAGGTCCTCGGCGGGTACGTGCGCCGCTTCCGCTACCTCCTGGTCGACGAGTTCCAGGACACGAACGGCGCGCAGCTGGAGCTCGTGCGAAAGCTCGCCGGCGAGCGCCGCAACGTCTGCGCCGTCGGCGACGACGATCAGTGCATCTACGGATGGCGGGGCGCGGAGGTCCGCAACATCCTCCGCTTCGAGCAGGCTTTTCCGGGCGCGACCGAGGTGCGCCTCGAGCAGAACTACCGGAGCGTTCCGGCGGTGCTCGAGGCAGCACACGGCGTGGTCTCGCAGCTCCCCGAGCGGCGGGCGAAGAAGCTGTGGACCGAGGCGGTGGGCGGCCCCCGGGTCCAGCTGGTGGTCCTCCCCGGTGAGGACGACGAGGCAGCCCACGTCGCGAAGGCGATCGAGCAGCGGCTCGCGCGCGGGGCCCGCCCCGACGACCTCGCGGTCCTCTACCGCACCAACGGCCAGTCGCGGCCGTTCGAGGAGGCGTTCCGAGCCCGCGGCATCGGCTACGAGGTGGTGGGCGGCGCCGAGTTCTTCGACCGGCGCGAGGTCCGCGACGTCCTCGCCTACCTCAAGGTGCTGGCCAACCCGGCGGACGAGGTGTCCCTCCTGCGCATCGTCAACGTGCCGGCCCGGGGCATCGGCGACGTCACGGTGGAGCATCTGGTCGGCCACGCCCGCAGCCGGGGACTGCCGCTCGCGGACGTGCTCGACGACCCTGGCTCCGCGCCCGGGGTCACGCCGGCGGCGGCGCGGGCGGTCCAGGAGTTCTCCCGGCTGATCCACGGAACGCGCGGCCGGCTCCGGAGCGAGCCGCTCTCCGCCGTCACCCGGAGCCTCCTCGGGCAGATTGGCTTCGAGGCCGCCGCGCGCGCCGGAACCCGCTCGGCCCCCGCCGCAGACCGCCGCCTCGCCGGCGTGGAGGGCATCCTTGGCTCGCTGGAGCAGTTCGAGCGCCGCGATGGCAAGCGGACGGACCTGGTCGGCTATCTGAACCGCCTCTCCCTCGACACGCGCGCCGAGGAGGATGGCCCCACGCCCGCCCGGGTGACCCTCCTCACCCTCCATGGCGCCAAGGGCCTGGAATTCCGGACGGTTTTCCTGGTGGGCATGGAGGAGGGCTTCCTCCCGCACGGAGGCATGCAGGGCGAGCCGCCAAACCTCGAGGAGGAACGGCGGCTCTGCTACGTGGGCATCACCCGGGCTCGGGACGAGCTCATCCTCACCCGGGCAGCCTCCCGGCTCCGGCGGGGGAGGGACGTTCCGCGGACGCCGTCGCGGTTCCTGGCGGACATCCCGGCCGAGGTCCTCGAGGTGTCGGACACCACGCTGCCGCCTCCCGGGCCGCCGTCCGAGGCCGAGCAGGGGTTCTTCCGGAGCCTCAAGGCCCGGCTGCAGGGCACGCCCCCTCCCTCTGCTTGACTTGGGGCGGCAAGACCTCTACATCGCCCGTCTTTTCCGGGGGACAGCCCTCCCGGTGCCGGAGTGTCTCCAGATGTCGAACCGGACGTACAGCGCGAAGCCCGCGGACGTGGTGCGGGCATGGCACGTCATCGACGTGAGCGACAAGGTGCTCGGCCGTGCGGCGAGCCAGATCGCCACCCTTCTCAAGGGCAAGCACAAGCCCATCTACACGCCGTCGCTGGACACCGGTGACCACGT
>CAZDSB010000427.1:0-9426 GCA_964507515.1 uncultured Myxococcaceae bacterium | reverse complement strand
CGCGGCTGGTCATCCTGGCCCCGTCGCACCAGTACCCGCTGGGCGTGACGCTCTCGCTCGGCCGGCGGATGGCGCTGCTCCGCTGGGCGGCGTCTGCGCGGGCGATGGTGCTGGAGGACGACTACGACAGCGAGTTCCGCCACCGCGGGCGGCCACTGACGGCGCTGCAGGGGCTCGACGATTCCGGACGCGTCCTCTACGTCGGGACGTTCAGCAAGACGATGTTCCCCGGGCTGCGCGTCGGCTACGTGGTGGTGCCGCCGTCGATGGTGGACGTGTTCGGCGCTGCGCGCGCCTCGCTGTTCGCTCCCGCGTCGGCACTGGAGCAGGCGGCGCTGGCCATCTTCATGGACGAGGGCCACTTCGCGCGCCACCTGCGCCGGATGCGGGGGGTGTACCGCGAACGGGCCGAGGCGCTGCTCGAGGGGCTGCGAATGCGGTGCGCGGGCGTGCTCGAGCCGAAGCCGTGCGACACGGGGATGCAGCTCTGCGCGATGCTTCCGCGGGGCGTGGCAGACGTGGCCGTGCGTGACCGCGCCGCGAAGGTCGGCATCGAGGTCGCGCCGCTCTCCGACTACCGCCTGGGTCCCGGCGGGCGGGGCGGCCTCGTGTTCGGGTTCGGAGCGATCCGGCCGGCGGCGATCCGGGCGGGCGTCGAGAGCCTGCAGCGGGCGCTCGAGACGGCTTGACGACCCCGGGTCAGCTCCGCACGCTGGCCCGCGCCTCGTCGCACTCCGCGCATCCCTCGGCGGCGGGGTGAAGGAACAGCAGTGGCTCGCGGAGGAGCTGCTCCACGGCCAGCCGCACGACGTCACGGCTCCCGAAGAGCCGTGCGTGCGCGTTCCCGACCGGGCGCTCGATCTGAAGCCCCCCGGATCGCAGCCAGCCGTCGGCGAGCTCGAAGCGGCGGCAGCAGTGGTCGTTCTCCCCGTACTCGACCCGCGCCGGCGCGCCGTCTCGCAGCTCGGTGAACGCATGGGGGACCCGGTAGGGAACGTCGGCCAGCAGCTCGGCCAGGTGCAGCGTGGTGTTGGCGTCGTGGCCCACGCCGAGGAGCAGGACCCGTCCGTCGAGCGCGTGCACCCGATCCGCCGGGCTTCCCGGCGCGTGCGGCGGGAGCGTCAGGGGCGCGGAGACGACGTCCTCGGCGCGCGGCCCGCGGGCGGCGAACGCGAACGCGTGCGTGCTGCGTTTCACCTCCGGCATTCGCCAGAAGGTATCGGCGAGCACGCCGAGATCGCTGGACGCAGGCGTGGTGCGCGGGTCGAACGGCACGTCGTCCCGCCCCGTCCAGGACGGCATCACCAGGGTACCGTCCGGGCCGAGCGCCTCGAGGAGTGACTCGATGACTCCGTACGGGCCGCCCTCCACCGGTCGCAGCGCACGGAAGGACGAATGGACCAGGAGCACCTGCCCTGGCGCCACGCCGAGTGTCCGCAGCTGCCCGACCAGCCTGTTCCAGGGAACGTCCATCGAGACGCCGATCCAACAGGAGGTGGACGCGCTTGCAAGCCGGTCTCCGCGTCACACCCGGGAGGGGCGTACACCCTCGTGGTCATGACACGCAGACGACTCGAGGGACTCAGGGTGGCGGTCCTGGTCGCGGACGGCTTCGAGCAGGTCGAGCTGACCCGGCCGCTGAAGCAGCTGCTCCGCCAGGGCGCGGCGGTGGACATCGTCTCGCTCCACCGCGGGCGCATCCGCGGAATCAACCTCCTCTCTCCGGGCATCCGGCTGAGGGTGAACCGCACGGTCGACCAGGTCAGCGCGAGGGATTACGACGCGCTCTTCGTCCCGGGCGGCTTCATCAACCCGGACTTCCTGCGCCAGAGCGAGAAGGCGAAGATGCTGGTGACGGCGTTCGACGTTGCGGGCAAGCCGATCGCCACGCTCTGCCACGGCCCGTGGGTGCTGGTGTCGGCAGGACTGGTGCGGGACCGGAGGCTGGCCGCGTGGCCGGGCATCCAGGACGACATCCGCAACGCGGGAGGAACGTGGCTCGACGAGCCGCTCGTCCGCGACGGGAACTGGCTCTCCAGCCGGTCGCCCCTGGACCTCCTCCAGTTCGAGCGAGGGATGATCGAGCTGTTCGAGGAGGCGCCGCGGAGGCTGGGGCGCCGTGCACGTCGCAGGAGATTCGCGCACTACCGGCCGCGGTCGGCGCTCGCCTTCCTGCTCGGGGTGGGGCTGGAGGTCGCGCTACGCCGCCGGCTGCTCGCTGCCTGACGGGGCCCGGGTCGGCCGCTACAGTCGCCGGGCCATGCCGGAATCGACCGTCCCCGACAGCACCCAGCTCGAGAAGCACCGCTCAGCGCTCACCGGGCACTGCTACCGGATGCTCGGTTCTCCCGACGAGGCGGACGACGCGGTGCAGGAGACGTACGTCCGCGCCTGGCGGAACCTCGACCGCTTCGAGCAGCGCTCGTCGCTCAAGACCTGGCTGTACAGCATCGCGACCCGGGTGTGTCTGGATGCGCTGGCCGATCGCGCGCGGCGGGTGCGGCCGATGGAGCTGGGTCCGGTGGGAACGGTGCACGACGAGCTGTCGAAGCGGCCGGCGGCGGAGTTCATCGAGCCCATCCCCGAGTCCGAGGTGGTCCCCGACGACGCCAGCCCCGCCGAGCGGGCCATCCTGCGTCAGAGCATCCGGCTGGCGTTCATGGCGGCGCTCCAGAACCTGCCTCCCCGCCAGCGTGCGGCGCTCCTGCTGATGGAGGTGCTGGGGTGCTCCGCCGCCGAGGTGGCGGCGACGCTCGACATGTCGGTGCCTGCGGTGAACAGCGCAATCCAGCGCGCTCGAGCGACACTGGAGACGCGGCAGCTTCAAGAAGAGGCGGTGGCGGCCGAGGCGGACGACCCCGAGGTGGTCCACCGCTACGTCGAGGCCTTCGAGCGTTACGACATGGATGCGCTCACCCAGCTCCTGCACCAGGACGTGGTCATGTCCATGCCTCCCTACGCGATCTGGCTGCGCGGGACCGACGCGGTCCGGGGTTGGCTCCTCGGGCGGGGGCACGGCTGCCGGGGCTCACGTCTGCTGCCCACCGCCGCGAGCGGCGCGCCGGCCTTCGGCCAGTTCCGCTCAAGCGGGCCGGGAAAGGGATTTCACGCCTGGGGGCTGGTGGTGCTGGAGATCGCCGGGGGTCGGGTGACGGGGATCAACACCTTCCTCGACACCGGGCGGCTCTTCCCGCGCTTCGGGCTGCCGCTCACGCTGCCGGCGTGAGCCCCTCTCCGGGGCTGGTGCTCGGTGGCTCACGGCTTCTGCTCCGAGGAGACGGACGGTGCTCGGTACGGTCCAATCGGCGCTTCCGGCCGGCCTGCGCGCTCCCCCGGCGCTCAGGGGGCGCACCGTCAGGTCGGAGACGAGATGGACCCGTCTCCGCGGCCCACACGCCAGCCCTCCGGTCGTCGGTGTTTCCCGAAGCATTTTGGAACGCTCGTCCGGTTCCTCGCCGTCAGTTTGACGGCGAGGAAGCGGACGGGCGTTCCAAAAAGTCCCCCGGACGCGACCGATCGGGTTTCCCGGATCAGCGGGGGCCGCCGAGCGCCGCGCGGCCGCGCAGGCCCGGCGGAACTGCCCATCGGCAAGACCCACAAAGCCACTGCGTTCCCTCGAGGCAAATCCGCGCTCCGGTCGGCACTTGCAAGTGATTGCGCATCAGGTTAATCATTGCGACAATCCGCAACGTGCCGGAGGACGCATGATGAACAAGGTTCCGGAGGGCTGGGCGAGGGTTTGCCCGGCCGTCTTCTACGAGGATGCGAGCAAGGCGATCGACTGGCTCTGCAAGGCCTTCGGCTTCGAGGTGCAGCTGAAGATCGAGGGGGAGGCCGGCCGCATCGAGCACTCCGAGCTGCGGTTCGGCGAAGGCCTGGTGATGGTCAGCCAGGCGGGTGGAAGCTCGGAGCGTAAGAAGGCGCTGCCGACCCGAAGCCCGTGCGCCGTCGGCGGGGTGAACACCCAGATGCTCGCGCTCTTCGTGGACGATGCGGACGCGCACTGCGCTCGCGCCCGTGCCGCGGGCGGGAAGATCCACGACGAGCCGACCACCAACGACTACGGCGACGACTACTGGGCCGACCGGACCTACCGCGTCGAGGATCCCGAGGGACACCACTGGTGGTTCATGCAGCGGGTCCGGACCGGTGGCCGCTGAGCTCGACCGGACGCTCGCCGCGCTGGCCGACCCGACCCGGCGCGCCATCGTCGAGCGGCTCCGTGCGCGGCCCCAGCGCCCGAGCGAGGTCGCCGAGGCGCTGTCGATGAGCCGCCCGGCGATGAGCCGGCACCTGCGCGTGCTGAGACGCGCGGGGCTCGTCGCGCAGCAGGCCCTGGAGGACGATGCGCGGGCCCGTTTGATCACGCTCCGCACCGAGCCGCTCACCCGGCTCCGCGCTTGGGTGGAGGACGTCGAGGCGATGTGGGCCGACCAGCTGCAGGCGTTCAAGGTGCACGCCGAGCGGTCGCACCGGAGCCGCCGGCGATGACCGCCGTCCCTCCCGGAGACCAGGCGCGGGCGACGGTGCTGGTCGCGGTCCCGCCCGACGTCGCGTTCCGGATGTTCACCGAGGAGATCGATCAGTGGTGGCTCCGTGGCCTCAAGTACCGGGTCGCGGGCGGAAACCGGGGCTTCATCCATCTCGAGCCGCGGCACGGCGGGCGGCTCTACGAGTCGTTCGAGGTGAACGGGAGCACCCGCGTCTTCGAGACCGGGACGGTGACCGTCTGGGAGCCACCGTCGCGGCTGGCATTCGAGTGGCGAGGCATCAACTTCGCGCCCGGCGAGCGCACCGAGGTCGAGGTGGTCTTCGCTCCGAGCGCGAGGGGGACGACCGTGACCGTCACCCACCGTGGCTGGGCGAGCCTGCGTCCGGACCACCCGGTGCGCCACGGGCAGGAGGTCCCCGCCTTCATCCGGATGATGGGACTGTGGTGGGGAGATCTGATGTCGTCGCTGCGCGAGCACGTCGCGAGCAGGTCCTCGCCTCGATCCTGAGCCGGCTGCTCAGGTGGGGCGGTACCTGTGACGTCCTCGCCGGAGGTCGTGGCGCACGGCGCGGGCGGCTCGCTGGATGGCGAGTGAGAGCGCGGGGAAGGCGTTCAGGCCGCGGTGGTCGACGGTGGTGCCGGGAAGTCTCGGACCGGTGGCGGTGATCTCGCAGCGGATCTCCGGCGGCCGCGTGCCCCCGTTGCGCCGGCCGACGACGATCGAGACCTGGGTGAGCTCGGCGCGGAACCGGCCGAGGTGGGCGAGCACCAGGATCTCGGCGTGCTCGCGAAGTGGGTCGGAGCTGTCGAGCCCCTGAAACCGGATCTCGAAGTCCATGAGCGCTCCTCGTGACAGTCGCGTGTACGCGAGAGGCGAGCTCCTGAATATGACGAAAGAACGACCGAACGCTTCGGGAAAACCGATGGATCACCACCGCGAGACGCGGGCTGTGCTACTCCCGGCCGCATGATCGACCACACCGGGCTGAAGGTCAGCGATCCCGTGTCGAGCCGCCGGTTCTACGACGGCGCGCTGGCCGCGCTCGGGTACCGCGTGCTGATGGAGGTCCCCACCGAGCACACCGGCGGCAGGGTGGTCCTCGGATACGGCGTGCCGCCGAAGCCGGACTTCTGGGTCGCCGAGGGGACGCCGGAGACGCCGCGGGTGCACATCGCGTTTCGCGCCGCGTCCCGTGCCGAGGTCGATGCCTTCTACCGCGCCGCTCTGGCCGCCGGCGGGAGAGACAACGGCGCACCCGGGCCGCGGCCGCACTACCACGCCGCGTACTACGGCGCGTTCGTGCTCGATCCAGACGGGCACAACGTCGAGGCCGTCTTTCACGGAAACTCCTGAGGCCCCATGCCGCGCTACGTCGCGTTCCTGAGAGGCGTGAGCCCGATGAACGCGAAGATGCCCGAGCTGAAGCGCGCCTTCGAGAAGGCAGGCTTCGACGAGGTCAGGACCGTCATCAGCAGCGGCAACGTCGTGTTCAGCGCCCGGGCGGCGCCGGACGCGACGCTGCAGCGAAAGGCCGAGGCCGCGATGCAGGAGCACCTTGGGCGGACCTTCCCCACCATCGTCCGCTCGGTGGGCGAGCTGAAGGCGCTCCTCGCCGAGGACCCCTTCGCGCAGCACCGGCTTCCTCCGTCCGCCAAGCGCATCGTGACCTTCCTGCGAGAGGCACCGGCTCGAGCACCGCCCGCGCTCCCCGCCCAGGATGGCGCGACCATCCTCCAGGTGAAGGGGCGCGAGGTGTTCTCCGCCTATCTTCCGACGCCGAAGGGGCCGGTGTTCATGACACTGATCGAGAAGACCTTCGGAAAGGAAGTCACGACCCGAACCTGGGACACGGTGAAGAAGGTGACGCGATGAGCGAGAAGATCCTGACCCGGCACCCGCAGCGGAAGAGCGGAAGGAGCATCAGCCGGGAGAAATACGATCAGGTCCGGGATGCGATGCTCGCGGTCCTGGGGCGTGGAGAGCTCACCCACTCCGAGCTGATGCTGCGGCTGGCCTCGCGCCTCGCCAGGCGGTTCGAGGGCAATCCTCACTGGTACGGCGAGACGGTGAAGCTCGACCTCGAGGCACGGCGGGTCATCGAGCGCACCGTCGAGCGACCACAGAAATACCGTCGCGTCAGGAACCGCGCTCCGGCGCGCCGTCCCGCGCGCTCGTGACGGGGCCGCCGCTCCGGAGCTCGTCCGCCGGGACCGGGTGCGCGAACCCCTCCAGGGCCTCGGGGTAGCGCTCGAAGAGATCCGGCGGGGCGGGTAGATCCTCCTCGGTGAGCATCGACTCGAGCATGAGCGCGTTCGTCGGCGCCTTGCCGAAGTTGTGGTTGTTGTTGACCGCGTAGACCTCGCGTACCTCCGGCTGCCGGGCGATCTCCCGCGCGGTGCGGGCGATGCCCTGCAGCTCTTGCCGCGTGTAGAGGTAATCGAAGCGGGCGTTCTTCTGATCCTCCTCGGCTCGCCGCTGCTCGGGCGTCTTCTTCTGACGCTTCTCCACGTTCTCCGCGGTCTTCTTCGAGCCTCGTCCGAAGAAGCGCATCCAGGTCTGGTAGTTGCGGCCGTGCATCCGGAGGTACCCGGTGGGGGTCGTCGCGTACGCGCCCAGCCGCAGCGAGTCCTTCGGAAGGTGCGGCTGATCCACGTTCACCCAGCCGATCTTCCGCTCCCGCAGCGCATCGAGGACCTCGGGAGCATCCCAGCTGTCGTGCCGGAACTCGACGAACACCGGCAGGCCCCTGAACGCGGCGGCCGCCCTGAGGAGCCAATTCAGGGCGTCCTGGTCGATGGTGTGGTCAAGGCGGATCCGCTTGAAGCTGTAGGCGAACTGGAGCACCGCGGCGCCGAGCCGGCCGCCGTCGTGCAGGACGTCGAGGCCCTCGCGGGCGCTCGCCACGTCCTCGCGCGTCCAGCTCTTGCCGGGGGCGACGAACTGCTCGGGGAGCTTGGCGGTGAAGACCACGCCCGGCCGGTGCGCCACCCGCTCGAGCCAGCTGCGCGCCTCGGCGGCGGTCGCGGCCCGGTAGTACGTGCGGTTGATCTCGAACAGGGGCAGGTAGAGCGAGAGGTACTCGAGCTTGTCGAAGCCGCGCCCGGGCCGCTCCGGGTACACGGTGCCGTTCCAGTTCTTGTAGTCCCAGCCGGCGACTCCGGCCTTGAAGGTGACGGCCACGAGCCGAGGCTGCCACGTTCCCGTCGTCGCGTGATCCGGCGATCAATCCCGGACGCTGGCACTGAACGAGACGCGCAGCCGCTGCGTGAGCCTTGATCTCCGGGCCGCGCGGGTCCATGAACGGGCTCCGGAGCGGGGGACGTGGCGGACTTTCATCCGAGCTTCACGGAGGTCGAGGCCGCAACGGTGGCGAACGTCGCCGAGGCGATGGAGCTGCGACCGGTCGACCGGATGCACCGGGCGATGCGCGACCGCGCGGCCGCCCTGACGGGCCCGCGGGGGACGCGCTTTCTCGAGGTGGGTTGTGGAACCGGTGCGATCGCCAGGCTGCTCGCCGCTGATCCGCGGGTCAGGGAGGTGGTCGCCATCGATCCCTCGCCGCTCCTGGTCGAGCGAGCGCGGGAGCTCGCCGAGGGTCTGCCGAAGGTCCGGTTCGATGTGGGGGACGGAACCGCCGTCGGCTTCGACGCCGCGTCGTTCGATTCGGTCGTGCTTCATCGGGTGCTGTCTCACGTCCCGCGTCCCGAGCAGGTGCTGACCGAGGCCTGGCGAGTGCTCCGGCGTGGAGGAGCGCTCTCGATCTTCGAGGGAGACTTCGCGACCTTGACCCTCGGCAGGGGGGAGCACGACCCGCTGGAGAGCTGCATCGCCGCGTTCCTCCAGGCTCACGTGCACGACCCTTGGATCGTCGGGCGGCTCACGACGCTGGCTGCCAATCACGGCTTCGTCGGAGGGCGGCTCCGGAGCTTCGGCCACGTGCAGATGGACGACACCGAGTACGTGGTGAGCATCGTCGACCGAGGCGCCGCGGCGCTCGTCGCCGATGGGCGGATCGGCGCCTCCCTCGGTGAGGCCCTGAAGACCGAGGCGCGTCGCCGTGCCCACATCGGTGCGCTGTTCGGACACATCGCGTACGCCTGTCTGATGGCGCGAAAGCCCGAATAACCGAAACGGCCGCCCGCTGCGTCGGTTCGGTCGCCGGCAGGCGGACGGAATGCGGCAGCCGGCCGCCGAGCAGGGCCGGTAGAGTGCCGGCGTGCGCTGGATGGTGCTCGCCGCGCTGGGACTGGTCGCGGCGGGAGCGGCCGACGCGCCGCGCGCGCACGACCTTCCGCTCTTCGTCGTCGAGCGCAGCCGTGTCATCTGGCCGAAGAAGTGCGCCCGCGCGGGGACGCCGGTTCCCGCGGACGTGCAGTCGCTCATGCAGAAGGAGCTGGGCGAGCGAGGCCTGCTCGTCGGTGGAGGGCGAGCGGACGAGGTCGCCGTGAGAGCTCCGGAGTGCATGCCGGGCGAGTGCGGCAGCGGGCAGTTCGCCGTTCCGCTGGCCTCGAGCGACGCCCAGCGCGCAGGGCTGTTCCTGCCGGCGAGCGGGGTCACCGCGGTGTCGCTTCACCCCCTGAAGCTGGTGAGCGCGGAGGGAGCGGAGCCACACGGGCTGCTGCGGCCAGGATTGCCGCCGCCGACGCCGGCGCCTCCGCCATGCGGCGATCCGCCTCCCGAGCCGAGGACGGAGGCGGACCCCGATGCGGCAGGGCGCCTGGTGACGTGCCTCACCTACCTCGAGTCGAACGGCGCACGGGGGATCCAGATCCAGGGTCGCGGCGAGCTCCGGGGGAACGGCTCGCCCGCGTACGATCTCGCTCGCTTCCGCACGATGGAGCTCCGCGAGGGGAAGCTCGTCCCGGGCGCGTGGCACGCCCAGCCGCGGGGCGAGGGCTCGCGGCTCCCGGTGCCGGTGGCGCTCCTTCCGGGC
>CAZDSB010000426.1:0-3748 GCA_964507515.1 uncultured Myxococcaceae bacterium | reverse complement strand
GGGCCAGGGCGAGCCGGGACCGTCCACGCCCGGCGAGGCGGACTCGATGGTGGGGGCCACCACACCGTCCCGCACCAGGGCCGCCGCGCCCTCCAGCAGCCCCGCGAACCCCCACAGGTTGCGGACGGTAGTGATGCCCTCGTCCACGTAGCGCGGAAGGTCGTCGGAGCGAGCGTGGACGTGCGAGTCCACCAGCCCCGGCAGCAACGTTCGCCCGCCCGCGTCGATCGAGATCGTGCCCTCCGGAATCTCGACTGCGCCGTCCGGGCCCGCCGCCACGATCCGATCACCGGCGACGAGCACCGTCTGGCCCTCCGTCCGCTCGCCGGTGGCCGGCTCGAGGACCGACGCGTGCACGATCGCGATGCTTCCCGACGGGAACATCTGCCGGAGCGCCGGGACCTGCTCGACAACCCCTGCGTCATCCCGTGGAGACGTCACCCCGCTGGCGGAGCAGCCCGCCGCCGCAACGAGCACCAGCATCATGGCGAGCGCGCGGTTCATCCCCGGCGACACCTCCAGCGGACAGGACATTCGCCGGGCTGGAGTTGTTGCACCCAGTGTGAGGGACTGCCTCCCCCGATGGACCTGTTCTTCGAGAAGGCTTCCGTCCTCTGCTACCGGCTCTACGACGTGGCCGACGAGATCGACCTCGGGATGGCCGAGTCGGTGCTCGCCCGGGACGCGCGCCGCCTGCGCTTGAGTCGCTCCGGAGCGGAGTTCCTGCTCCTCCCCAACCCACCGCTGATCATCGGCCTCGGGCGGCGAGCGCTCTCGCTTCCTGGTGGCCCGGTGGAGATCGAGGCGCGCGCGCGCCTGTTCGACTTCGGAGCCATCTCCGTCGTCCTCACCGTTCCGGTGCCCACCGGAACGGAGGTGGACGCGCTCACCCCTCTCGCGGACCGGCTCTACGACGGACCGGAGGTGGACGCGCTGGCGCTCGAGCTGGTCGAGGCCCTGCGGAAGGAGGTCGCTCCGGCCATGGAGAACCCCCACCTCTGGGAGCAGGTGGAGCACTACGCGGTCATCTTCGTCGAGGCGATCCGCGGGGGGCCTTCCGGAGAGGACGTGCTCCGCCGCGCGGAGCTGGCCCGGCTGCTGCTGGGCGAGACCGCGGTGCCCGAGCTCTCCTCCGCCGAGCGGCAGGATGTCACCCAGCGCCACCTCAGCTACGGCAAGGACGACCTGGTGGTCATCGACTGGAACGCTGCCTTCGTCTACGAGCCGTCCGGGTCGCACGACATCCCCGACATCCTCGAGATCGCCAACGCGCAGCTGCTCGAGCTGCGTTACTACGACGACGCGCTCGACCTCAGCCTGGCGCGGGTGAACCAGCGGCTGAAGCGCGAGCGACGCCGTCTAGGATCCATCTTCCGGAGCCCCTACCCCGCGCTCTCGCGCCAGGTGCTCGTGACGCTGCTGGAGATGAGCGAGCTCGTCGAACGGGTGGAGAACTCGCTGAAGATCATCGGCGACTTCTATCTGGCCCGGGTCTACGAGGCGGCGGTGGAGCAGCTCCGCATCCCGGCGTGGAAGGAGACGGTCACCCGGAAGCAGGAGATCCTGAGCGACGTCTACAGCTGGCTCAAGGGCGAGGTGGACAC
Source organism: uncultured Myxococcaceae bacterium (assembly GCA_964507515.1). GTDB lineage: Bacteria > Myxococcota > Myxococcia > Myxococcales > Myxococcaceae > RPRB01. The sequence continues at coordinate 2,144 of CAZDSB010000426.1, read as the reverse complement.
GGCTCGCTCGCTGACGCTCGAGGTGATGATCGTCCTGCTCATCGTCGTCGAGCTCCTGGTGGCAGCGGCCTCGGTGATCGGCCACTGAGCCTCATCGCTGGCGCGCCCCTGCGCGCGTGAGCCTGGACGCGCGGCGCCGCTGCGCCGCTCCGCGAGCCTCCCCCTGGGCGCGGGGGGTTCCGCGGGCGTCCCCCTGGTTCGGGGGACTGACCGGAGGTCAGATCCCGCCGTCCTGGACGGCCGGGGCGCTGCACGCCACCGCGACGCCGGCGTCGCCCGCCGGGCAGACCAGGCAGGTCGCCCCGGGGAGCCACTGCTCGGAGCCGGCGTCGTACAGCCCGGGGCTGGCGATGAGCGCGCCCTGCGTCGACGGGTCCGTGGTGAAGCGCGGCGGCGGCGTGGCCCACTGGGCGAGCACGATCGCGTCGCCATCCTGCGTCCACGGCGTGTCGCCGTTCAGCACCTGGTCGCATCCGAGGTCTCGCACCTCGGCGTAGTAGTCGGTGGCAAAGGCGACGCTCGTGGCCCGGCCCGGTCGGTCCAGGTGGAACCAGCCCGCGAACCCGTCCTGCGGGCCGCTTCCGCCGAAGATGTTGCATCCGGCGAGCACACCGAGCACCGCGGCCGCCGCGAGCCAGCGCCTCATCCGCCGGTCGCCTCTCGCGGAGCGCCGGAGGGGACGTGCGATCTCCGCTCCTCCTTCACCCGCTCGCGCCACATCAGCCAGCTCGGGAGCGCCAGCATCGCCGCGGCGAGGCAGCAGACCTCGCCCAGCACGGCAATCATCCCCAGCGAGCGCACGGCCTGGTTCACCGAGCCGAGCAGCGCCAGGTAACCCAGCGTGGTGGTGAGGCTGTTGAGCACCACCGCACCGCCGGTGGACCGCATCGCCGGAATCACGCCGCCGCCGTTCAGCACCCGCTGCATCACGTTCACGGCGTAGTCCACGCCGATGCCGAAGGTGATGGGCAGCGCGACGAAGTTGAAGAAGTTGATCTTGATGCGCCCGAGGAAGAGCAGAAGCATCAGCCAGAGGAGCCCCACCGTCAGCGAGCCGACGACCTCCATCCCTGCCCGTCCCCTCCCGAAGGCGAGGAACACCGTCAGGATGGTGAGCGAGAGCGAGACCGCCGCCGCCTTGGGGATGTCCGCGAGCACCGCACCCAGGATGTCGGCGAAGATCACCGCCCTTCCCGAGCCGCGGATGACGTCGCCGTTGGGCAGCTTCGTCAGCCGGAAGCTGTCCGCGTAGTGCAGCAGGTAGTGCAGGTCGTTGTCGTCCTTGCCGTTGGTGGGCGTGATGAAGACCAGCCGCCCGCGCGTCCCATCCACCTCGGAGAACGGACGGGCGAGGTCCTCGGGCAGGTCCGCCAGGGCGTAGGGCTTGAGGTTCTCCGGCGGAAGGAGCTCCTTCATCTCCTTCCAGTCCGCGTCGGAGATGCCGCCCTGGCGGCGAGCCTTGAGGATCTTCCGGCGGATCTCCTCCAGGAGGGGAATCTTCGCCGCCTGATCGGGAGGCACGAAGTCCTGGAGCGCGTGGACACCCTCGAACGGCTTCTGGTCCGGCGGGGCCGCGTCACGCCTAGCCTCGAGCGCGTCCTTGAGCTCGGGCACCTCTTCTGGGGTGTTGGCGAGCACCACCATCCCGCTCTCGGTGTTGTTGCCCAGCACGTCGGCGGCACGCGCGGCGACCCGGTACAGCTCCTTGCCACCGCCGAGGTCGTTCTGCATGTGCCGCATGTCGTAGTCGATGGGATCTGCCCTGAGCCACAGGCCGAAGGCCACCGCCCCAGCGGCGGCGAGGACCAGCGAGCCGATCGCCACCGTCCGCGGCGCGCGCGAGACTAGGAACACGAACGGCCGCTCGTAAGCGGAGGTCTTCTGGCGCCAGCGCTGGAACCAGTTCCGGCCGGGCGCGGTGCTCGACCCGTGGATGGGCCAGCGCCGGTCCTGGAGGATGAGCACGGCCGGAGCGAGGAAATAGGTCGCCGTCCAGCAGAGCAGCATCCCCGACGTGCCGATGAACGCGAAGTGCTTGAAGCCATGGAACTGGGTCACCGCCAGGCTGCCGTACGCGGCGGCGGCAGCGAGCGCGGCGGTGAGCGTGCCCACCCAGGTGGCGAGGTGCGACTGCTTGATCGCCG
>CAZDSB010000425.1:0-2776 GCA_964507515.1 uncultured Myxococcaceae bacterium | reverse complement strand
CATTCGCTGACTCACCGGCCACGGCGCGACCATAAGACACGCGCGACCGGGCGACCCGGGTCACCTGCGCCCCGTGGCGGGCGCCTTGCGATCCGCTCATCGCCGTGAGCAGAGTCTGCCCGCCCCGCGCCAGCCCCTCATGTCGATCCCTCTCGTCTCGATCGTCATCAACAACTTCAACTATGGCCGGTTCCTGCAGCAGAGCATCGACAGTGCGCTCGCTCAGACGCATTCCCGGACCGAGGTGATCGTCGTCGACGACTGCTCCACCGACGGGTCCAGGGAGATCATCCAAGCCCGTGGAGACACCGTCGTTCCCGTGCTCCGGGCCACCAACGGCGGGCAGGGAGCGGCAATCAACGATGGCTTTCGTGCGGTCCAGGGCGAGATCGTCATCTTCCTGGACGCCGACGACTACCTGTACCCGGAGGCCGCCCGACGGGTGGCCGAGCACTGGAAACGGGGCACCTCCAAGCTCCAGTATCGCCTGCACATCGTCGACGCCGAGGGACGGAAGATCGCGCTGCACCCTCCCCCCGACGTCGCGCTCCACACCGGTGACGTGACCCCACGCCTCACCGCGGTGGGACGGTACCCGTGTCCCGTGACGAGTGGGAATGCCTGGTCGGCGGCGGTTCTGAAGCGCATCCTCCCCGTCCCGGAGGACGAGTTTCGCCTCTGCGCCGATGGATACCTAGTCACCGTCGCGCCGTTCCACGGACCGGTGATCTCGCTCGACGAGCCCCTCGGTGCCTACCGGGTGCACGGTGCCAACGCCTGGAGCGTGATCGGCTCGACTGCCGATCCCGTCGCCCTGGCCCAGCATCTCCGCCGGACGCTCCGCCACGATGCGGCGAGGTACCGTGCGCTGGAGGGCGTGACGAGCGAGCTCGGGGTCCCTCTCGACGGAGAGCCCGGCCTCCGGGATCCCGAGCATCTCTCCATCCGGCTGGCCTCGCTGTGCCTGCAGCCCGAGCAGCATCCTCACCCGGACGATGGACGGGCGAGGCTCGCCTTGCTGGGACTCGTCGCGACCGTGAAGGAGTCGCTTCCCCTCAGACAGCGCGTGCTGCTGTCGCTGGGCTTCATCGCCGGAGGCGCGCTCCCGCGGCCCGTCGCCTCGCGCGCCGTCACCTGGCTCGTCGCACCCGCCTCCCGGCCCCCGGCGGTCAAGAAGCTCTTCCGGCTCGCCCGGCGCCTGCTCCGTCGAGGCGCGAGCGGGGATCCTGGCCCCAGCCCTGCCCCGGGACAGGTCCAGGGAGTTTGATCCGCCCACCGGCGAGCCGTTCAGCCGCCGGTGTCCAGCACCAGCACCCAGTCGTTCTGGCCTCCGCCATTCACCCCCGGGGAGGTGAAGCTCCGGGTCCCCGAGTTGGCAAGGCCCGAGGCGATGGCCGAGAAGTTTCCGGTCGCCGGATCCCACCACCGCGCGCGCGAGGTTCCGGCCATCGCCCCCAAGTCGATGCTGATCGTCCGGCTCGCCGTGCCGCCGATCGTCGGGATGTAGGCGAGCAGCTCCGTCCCGGAAGAGGTCACCGCGGCCGTCACCCAGTCCATGGCTCCGTACGTCCCTCCTCCGGAGGTGACCAGGTTCCTGCCCGCGAGGCCCGTCCCCACTCCGGAGGGCCGCAGCTCCCACCAGTGGAAGGAGGCGAAGAGCTGGAAGGCGAACGTGGAGAACGCCGCGCCCGGGGTGAAGAGCGAGTCGGGGAAGTTCTGGAACGCGTAGGCGTCGCGCGAGCCGAAGCCGTCCCCGGCGGTCCCTCCGGCCAGCACGCTCCAGAACCGCGTCCGCCTCGTCTCGTAGGACGCGCCGGTGAACCCACCGGTGTTGTCCTCGAACTCGTAGCCGCCCTCCTGGACGAACGCCGGCTTCGGGGGACTGACCCCGTAGGCGCGCGCGGCCTGCGAGTAACAGTCCCCTTTCCCCATCGGGCCGTACCCGTAGAAGCTGTCGAGATCGAGCAGCGGCGCAAACGCCGGCGCATCCAGGATGGGATTGCTGTCGCCGCCGGATGGCTCGGCCATGAACAGCTGCGTCGCCCCTGCTGCCTTGATGCCCTGGGCGATCAAGAGCGTGCGCGCCTCGAGCTCTGAGCCGGCCGGTGGAGTGTAGTCCCCGAGCGCGAACCAGATGACGTTGGGCCGGTTCTTGTATCGGTTACCGAGCCAGTTTCCCCAGTCGGAGCAGGCCTGACGGCTCGGCTGCTGCAGGACGTCGTTCGCCCAGCCCTGTGCCCCGCCGGCGTACCCCAGGTACGTGTACGCCAGCATGACCGCCATGCCCTGCGCGGCGGCCTTGTCGATGATCTGATCGACGAAGCTCCAGTACCGGGCCGAGGCAGTCGACGTCCCGGCGGTGGAGAACAGGCCAGGCGTGGCGAACGGCGGATCGCCATTCACGTTGTTGGGTGCGTTGGGCACCTGCGCATAGCCACCCGGATGGACCATCGTCATCAGGTAGAACGAGTTGAACCCCTGGGCCTTCCGGTCTGCGAGGTAGGTGTCGACCATGGCCGGCGTGGCGAGGGCGCTCATGTACCAGGCGGCATCGGCCTGGACCCGCCAGGGTTGCCCAGCGCTGTCGACCAGGTAGCGTCCGTTTGCCGAGACGACGAGCGGGTACGCGGGACCCGTCGAGACGCTGACGCCCGTCCCGGAGAGCGTGATCGACTGCGGGCTCCCGGGCGCGTTGTCCTGCAGGGTCAGGCTCCCCGACCTCGTCCCGCTCGCCGACGGGCTGAACGTCACCTGGATCGAGCAGCTGCCGCCGGCT
>CAZDSB010000424.1:0-3469 GCA_964507515.1 uncultured Myxococcaceae bacterium | reverse complement strand
CCTGGCTTCTCCGCGGTCAATGCGCCGAACGGTCAGGGTGTCGTCGATTCGTTCAAGTTCAACGGCATCACCGTCCAGGGTTACGTCGGATTTCTGTGGTGAGGCGGGAGGCTTGACCTGCCCGTCGCCAGGGTGTTGTCAGGAGGGTCTCACTGGAGGTGGCGCCCCCATGGCGACGGGTCAGGGAACCACCTGGGTGCTGGTCGCGGAAGCGCACCATGCCCGGGTGCTCGAGGTCGGGGATGCGGGACTGATGCCCCGTCTCGTCACGACGGTGAAGCCGCCGGCGCCCGAGGGGCAGCAGCGGTCACCCGAGCATGTGTGGCGGCACGGGGACGACACACGCGCCGCGCACGAGGAGCAGCGCTCGGTGCATGCGCTCGTGCAGGCGCTGGAGCGCGGGCTCGCCGAGAGCCGTTTCCGCCACCTGGTGCTAGTCGCTCCGCCACGGATGCTCGGCGTCCTGCGGGAGTCGCTCTCTCGCGGACTGGCCGACCGGCTCCGCTCGAGCCTGGCGAAGGACTGGGGGCACGTCTCCGACGCCGAGCTGCCGCAGCAAGCACGCTCGCTGGTGGAGATCTGGCCGCGGTGACTGCGGAGGGCCGCTAGGCCTCGTCGGGCTTGGCCGGCGTCGGCTTCGGCTCCACCAGGTGCTCGACGCGGCGGAGGTGGTCCACCGCATCCGAGACGGCGCCCACCCGCTGCAGTGCCTCGGCCCGGGCTTCCGGCTCGAGGAGCTCGCAGCGCGCGCTCAGTGCCGCCACCAGCCCGTGGATGGCACGGAAGGCGTCCCGGAGGACCTCCACACCGCTGGAGGGTGTGAGGGCGGGGGTGGTTCCGGTATTGACGACGCCGGTCTCGCCGGGCACCAGGCGGGCGGTGCGGGAGAGGACCCGATCCATCTCGTTCCAGCGCTGGACGAGGACGTGGGCCAGCTCGCGAACCTCGACGCCGTCGAAGGGCCGCTTCAGCACCACGACCTGGTCACGGTGACCGAGCGCCTCGGCCGCGACGTCCCAGACCTCGTCGGCGTTCGGGGCGACCAGGGTGACCTGGAGCCGGGGGTCGTCGACCAGAAGCCGTGCGGCGATGTCGAGCGCGTCCTCCGGGTCGTCCGACAGGTCGATCATCGCAACGGCCGGATAAGCACCGATCCGGCGGAGGCGGCGGATCTCGTCCAGCCCGTCCGTCCCGCGGTAGGCGAACCAGACCTCGAAGGGAGCCGCCTCGGGCGGCGGAGCCGGCTGCCCCTGCTCCTCGGCCTCGAGCGCATGGTCCCGGGCACCGCCGGGCACCAGCATCTCCAGAAGCTGGAGGAAGTAGTCCTGTTCGGACCCGAGAAGGACAATGCGGCTGTTCACGCCCGGTGGTGTTTGCAACAGCCGATCCGCCGAGAAGTGCCCATGCCACGCGGGTTTGCGGGCCTCCAGGGGGGGTCAGCGGAGCCTGAAGGGGTGCAGTGACCAGGTCAGGGGTCACCCACGGCCTGCGGGTCAGCACTCACGAGGTGCACTCACGAGGTGCCTGACACCTCGCGAGGGGACGTGGAACTCGACCGTCATGGCGACGTGTCCAGGACGAGGTGCCTGGCGCATCCTCAAACACCTCGCGAGGGCGAGACCACCCGCGTGGGTCAGCGCGCCTCGTCGACGACGGGATTCCGGAGCACGCCGATGCCGGAGATCTCCACCTCGAACACGTCGCCGGGCTTCAGCCACACCGGCGGCTGACGCTTGCTGCCCACCCCACCCGGTGTCCCGGTGGGAATCACGTCCCCCGGCACGAGCTCGGTGAACGTCGTGATGTACGCGATGAGCGCGGGGATGTCGAAGATGAAGAGATCCGTCGTGGTCCGCTGCATCTCGGTCTTGTTCAACCTGCCCACCAGCGTCAGCCGGGACGGATCCGGGATCTCGTCGGCCGTCACCATCCACGGTCCGAAGCCCCCCGTCCCGATGAAGTTCTTCCCCGGCGTGAACTGGCTGGTATGCCGCTGCCAGTCCCGGAGCGTCGCGTCCTGGTAGCAGGAGTACCCGGCGATGATCGAGAGCGCGTCCTGCCGGCTCACGTGGCGCGCCGGCTTGCCGATGATGACCGCCAGCTCTGCCTCGTAGTCGAAATCCGTCGACGCGCGGGGACGGACCAGCGGCTGATCGTGCCCCACCTGCGTGTTCGCGAAGCGCGTGAACAGCGTCGGGAACTCGCTCTCGCTCCGGCCGGTCTCCTCGCGGTGGGCCACGTAGTTCACGCCCACGCAGAGGATCTTCTCCGGATGCGGAATGGGCGGAAGCCAGGTGATCTCCTCGAGCGAGTGGTCCGCCGAGGCACCCTCGGTCGCCCGCCGCACCTCCGCCAGCGCCCCCGCGGCGAGGACGGCGCGCAGCGTGGGGTACCGCCCGTCGAGACGGGGCACCGCGTCCACCACCCCCCCCTCGACCACCTGTCCGAACCCTTCCCGTCCCCGGTGAATCCAGCTTGCGAGCCGCATGGGACGGTTCCAGAGCGCGTCGCGGACCGCTCGTCAAGCTCCACGTGGACGATTAGAAACGGGGCGTCGTGGACAAGGACGCCTTCCTCTCCCTGGCGCGGACCTGGGCCGCCACGGTCACCGTGGTGACGGCGCGCCGCAGGCCATCCTCCATCACGCCCGAGGCGCCGGAGGTGGATGGGTTCACGGCCACGGCGTTCATGATGCTCTCGCTCGAGCCTCCCATTCTCGCGCTGGGTGTGGGTCGGGACTCGGGAGCGGACGACCTGCTCGAGGACGCGGATCACCTCGCCGTGAATCTCCTCTCCGAGGGACAGGTCGAGCTGAGCCACGCCTTCGCCCGTCATCACAGGGACCGGGGGGACGCCTGGGAGCGCTTCCCCTGGACCCTCGACGTCCACGGGACGCCGCTCCTCGCCGGGACGACCGGGGCGTTCAGCGCGCGCATCATCGAGCGCCTGCAGCGGGGCGATCACCTCCTGGTGCTGGCAGAAGTGACGGCCATCCACCCCGGTGACAGCGAGCGGACTCTGGTGTACCAGAATCGGGGTTATGCGCGAGTGACCCCGTTCGAGCGCGGCTGAACCCGAGCCCGCGAGCCCCGGCAGCAGCTTTTCTTTGCGCCGGCGCAGCGGACCGATGAGTCCACTCACCGGTCCGGGTCGAACCTCGAAACGCTTCCTGGAGTCACGATGGACGCAGTCCCCACCTCCCCCAGCGTCCCACCCCGCGCCGAGGGCTCGCTCTGGTCCGAGCTCCGCGAGGCGCTCCGCGGCTCGCACCGTGACCTGACCGAGGTGCCGCTCGGGCGCGCCATCTTCGTCCTCGCCGTCCCGATGGTGCTCGAGATGGTGCTGGAGTCGGTGTTCGCGGTCACCGACATCTTCTTCGTCGGCCGTCTCGGCGCCGAGGCCCAGGCCACCGTCGGCCTCACCGAGACCATGGAGACGATGGTCTACGCGCTCTCCTTCGGCCTCTCCA